>JAAZLX010000171.1 GCA_012799095.1 Tissierellia bacterium | reverse complement strand
TCCTGGACTGAGGTCTATCTCCAGGGCATCGGCTGGTATCCGTTTGATGCCACTCCGGCAGCTGAAGTCGAACGACTCAATCAGGTGGCAGCTACACCGCTGATGCCATCCGACAGTTATCGTCCTGAAGACGATATCCCGCCGGAACGGGAAATGGAAGACATTCTCCCGGACAGACCGCAACCGGAAGAGAACGGTCGACCGGAACAGGCCGACAGCCCGGAAGAGCCAAGTTCATCGCTTGATGTCCCGTGGCGTTGGGTACTACTAATTAGCGGCATGATATTTTTTGGCTGGCGTCACTGGATATGGAAAACCCGCCACAATATCGGTTGGATACGCTGGCGATATCGGGGTCGAGAGGATGTTATGGTCCGACGGATCTTCCGTGATATTCAGCAGCTTCACCGATTGGGCGGCTATTCGCTGCCGGAAACCTGGGGCTCCAAGCAACGGTTTGACGATGTGCTCGAGAACTCACCGGCGCTCGATTATGATAATACTGCCTTTGCCGAACAGGCGATCGAACAGGTATACTATGCTGAACGGATCCCGAGTGAAAGACAATTGTCCGGGTTATTGAGTTATCATAATCGATTGGAGATCCGGGTCCGTAACAAGCTCAGTTGGCCGGAGTGGTGGTTTAGACGGTATATCTGGTCCTCACGCCATCCACTGTAGTCTGAAATTGATACGGCGAATTTATATTTGACATCCATTGCATTATTGTAATTTATAACAGCGCTTTCATATCTCGTTTGCCGGACAAGCTTATGCTATAATGAAATTCGAATGAAATCATTGCTATTAGCGATAAATCCTATCGAAAAGAGACCTGTCAGTGAAACCGATCGATCGAATCGTCACGAATAACCCGGCGGTCCAAACCGCCTATCAAGAACGCTTTCCGTTAGAGTTTATCACGGGAGGTTATTTGGATGTTCTGATCAAGGTGAGAGACCGCGTTCATGCAGGAGCTGTCATCCTGACACATCCCCTGTCCGGATCGGTCAAACCAAATGAAACACCATATAAATCGATTGTTCTGGCACAAGGAACCAAACTGGACTGGGATTCCCTGCAGCTGATCGAGAACGCGATCACGGTTGTTCGAGGGATGCTGAAGGATGACATCAAACGAATGCATGATCCCGGCTTCGATCTCGACTTTCAAACCATTGATCTATCACTGCTGAGCAGTGCAATAAATGACAAGGAGTAACTATGGAAAAAATGTATGATGTTATAATCATCGGGGCGGGACCGGCCGGCTTGTCAGCGGCTCTTTATGCCGGACGAGCCAAGCTGGATACACTGCTGCTGGAAAGATCAAAAGCCGGCGGACAGATCGCCACCACGCATGATGTAGAGAACTATCCCGGTGCAATTGAAGACACTACCGGACCGCGTCTGGTCGCCCGAATGGTCGAACAAGCCAAGCAGTTTGGGGTCGATATTGTGTATGACGATGTCAAACAAGTTCAACTCGAGGGAGATGACAAAGTCATCACCGGACACAAACAAACATATCACGGCAAAACCGTGATCATCGCCACCGGAGCGGAACCGAGAAAACTCGGCGTACCGGGTGAAAGTGAACTGACCGGAAAAGGTGTCAGTTACTGTGCCACCTGTGACGGTGCATTCTTTGAAGGTCTGCCGGTCTATGTCATCGGAGGCGGAGACACCGCAGTCGAAGAAGGACTGTTTATCGCCAAGTTTGCCCGCAAGGTGTATATCGTACACCGACGAGACGAACTCCGGGCAGCCAAATCGATCCAGGAAAAAGCCTTTGCCAATGACAAAGTCGAAATCCTGTGGAATAAGGTCGTAAAAGAAATTACCGGTGACGGACTGGTCGAACGTCTCGTCCTGCTCGACACCGTGACAAGTGAAGAAACCGAAATTTTGGCCGATGAAGATGACGGGACCTTCGGCATCTTTGTTCTGGTAGGGTATCTGCCTGAGACAGATATCTTCAAAGGAATCATCACGACCGATCGATCGGGCTACATTCCGACCAATGACAATATGGAAACCAATATCCCCGGTGTCTTTGCCGCCGGTGATGTCCGGGTCAAACCGTTACGTCAGGTAGTAACTGCTACGAATGACGGCGCAATTGCCGCCATTCAGGCAGAAAAATACATCGCCAATCACTAAGCGAATAGGAGGCAGCATGTTAGAACTAGATCGACACACATTCGAGGCGGAAGTTCTTGAAGCAGAAGGTCCTGTTCTGGTCGATTTCTGGGGGCCAAGTTGTGAACCGTGCAAGGCACTGATGCCGCATGTGGAAGAACTGGCTGAGAAATACGGTCAACAGATGAAATTTACCAAGCTGGACACGACCAAAGCCCGACGTCTGGCAATCTCACACAAAGTACTCGGTCTGCCGACCATCACCATCTTTAAAGATGGCCAAAAAGTCGACGAGCTGACCGGAAATGGATGTAGCCCTGAGGCAGTCGAAGAACTGATCAAAAAACACATTTAATCGAAATGAGGTGAGTTGTTTGCGTTTAGAATTAGGCAAGATTCTAATCAACGATGTCCAGTTTGGCCAAACCACCAAGGTGGAAAACGGTACACTGTATGTCAATGCTGATGAGATCAAGCAGTTGGTCAAGGCCGATGAACGGATCAAGTCAGTGGAAGTTGAACTGGCACGACCGGGTGAAAGCATCCGCATCACGCCGGTCAAAGATGTGATCGAGCCACGGGTCAAACTCGAAGGCGGCGGGGTATTCCCCGGTGTCATCTCCAAAGTGGACACCGTGGGAAGCGGCAAAACCAATGTTCTTAAAGGGGCAGCCGTTGTAACGACCGGCCGGATCGTCGGATTCCAAGAGGGGATCATCGACATGACCGGACCGGGAGCGGACTACACTCCTTTCTCGCAGCTGCAGAGCGTCGTATTGGTGATGGATGTCCAGGATGATATCGCCCAGCATGATCACGAATACGTCCTCCGGATCGCCGGCCTCAAGGTCGCCGAATATCTGGGAGAAGCCGGACGAGAAGTAACACCGGATGAGGTCGAAGTATTTGAGACCCTGCCGCTGTTAGACAGCGTAGCCCAGTATCCCGACTTGCCCAAAGTGGCATACGTCCAGATGCTCCAATCACAGGGCCTGCTCCATGACACTTATGTCTATGGCGTCGATGCTAAAAAGATCATTCCCACCATTATCTATCCGACCGAAATCATGGACGGGGCGATCATCAGTGGAAACTGTGTCAGCGCGTGCGACAAGAACACGACGTACCACCATCAGAACAATCCGGTAGTCCACGATCTGCTTGCGCAACACGGAAAGACTTTGAACTTTGTCGGTGTCATCATCACCAACGAAAATGTCTACCTGGCAGACAAGATCCGCTCGAGTGACTGGACAGCCAAACTGGCCGAGTATATTAGTCTTGACGGTGTTATCATTTCTCAGGAAGGCTTCGGCAACCCCGACACCGACCTGATCATGAACACCAAAAAAATCGAGCAAAAAGGCATCAAGACCGTCATAATCACAGATGAGTATGCCGGACGCGACGGAGCCAGCCAATCACTGGCTGATGCCGATCCTCTGGCGAATGCTGTCGTTACAGGCGGCAATGCCAATGAAGTGATCGAACTGCCCAAGCTGGACAAGATCATCGGTGATATCTCGGTGGTCGATCGGATCGCCGGTGGCTTTGACGGAAGTCTGCGCCAAGACGGCACCATCCTGGTCGAACTCCAGACCATTACCGGTGCGACCAATGAGCTGGGCTTTAACAAATTAAGTGCGAAAACTGAGTAAATCAACCAAACGACCCATCAAAGAAAGGAATTAGGTATGAGCTTATTCGATGACAAAAAGATCATCATCATTGGCGACCGTGACGGTATTCCGGCACCTGCCATTGAAGAATGCCTCAAAGGTACTTCAGCCGAAATCGTATTCTCCTCAACCGAATGCTTCGTCTGAACGGCTGCCGGAGCTATGGACCTAGAAAATCAAAGACGCGTCCTGGAATTCACAGAAGAATTCGGTGCTGAGAATATGTTGATCATTCTCGGTGCTGCTGAAGCAGAAGCTGCTGGACTGGCAGCTGAAACTGTAACAGCCGGTGACCCGACTTATGCCGGGCCCTTAGCAGGAGTCTCGTTGGGACTCCAAGTATTCCATGTTTTTGAACCTGAAATCAAAGATCAATTCGATCCTGATGTATATGAGGAACAATTGGGTATGATGGAAATGGTGCTTGACGTCGATGAAATCGTCGACGAAATGAAAGGTATCCGCGAACAATTCGGGCAATTTAACTAAAGGCTTCAGAAAAGGAGACTGTATATAGTGAAAGTTGTTCATTATATTAATCAATTCTTTGCTGGAATCGGTGGAGAAGAAAAAGCGGATATTCAGCCGGAAATGCGAGACGGCGTTGTCGGACCCGGAATGGCATTTAATGCCGGACTCAAACCCGACGCTGAAATCGTGGCTACGATCATCTGCGGTGACTCATATTTTAATGAAAACATCGATCAAGCAAAGGCGACTATCCTAGAGATGGTCAAACAGCACGATCCTGACCTATTTATCGCCGGACCGGCGTTCAATGCCGGCCGTTATGGCGTGGCTGCCGGAACGATCGCCGCTGCCGTCCAACAGGAGTTGGGCATTCCGGCCATTACCGGAATGTATGTTGAAAACCCCGGTGCCGACATGTTCAAAAAAGACGTCATCATGGTTTCGACCCGTGACAGCGCAGCCGGTATGCGTGATGCGGTTGCCAAAATGATCCCTCTGGCCAAGAAAATGTTGGCCGGTGAAGAAATCGGTTCTCCGGAAGATGAGGGCTATATGGCCCGCGGGATCCGCAAGAATGTCTTCCTGGAAGATCGCGGGTCGAAACGAGCCGTCGATATGCTGGTCAAAAAACTGGCCGGTGAAGACTATGAAACAGAATTTGCCATGCCGGAATTTGATCGGGTCGAACCGAGCCCGGCGATCAAAGACATCACTAAGGCTAAAATCGCCTTGGTCACCAGTGGCGGCATCGTCCCGAAAGGCAACCCTGACCGTATCGAATCGAGTTCAGCATCCAAGTATGGTAAGTATGACTTATCGGCCTGGGATGATCTGACAGCGGACAACGCGGAAACTGCTCACGGCGGGTATGACCCGGTCTATGCCAATCAGGACGCTGACCGAGTTCTTCCGCTTGATGTGTTGCGTCAAATGGAAAAAGACGGCAAGATCGGCGAGCTCCATAAATACTGGTATTCCACCACAGGAAACGGCACCGCCGTCGCCAGTGCCAAGGCATTCGCCAAGGAAATCGGTGAGGAGCTGGTAGCTGATGGAGTAGATGCTGTCATTCTGACCTCGACCTGAGGCACCTGTACTCGTTGCGGTGCAACGATGGTAAAAGAGATCGAACGGACCGGATTACCGGTGGTGCATATGTGTACCGTCGTTCCGATTTCACTGACAGTTGGAGCCAACCGAATTATTCCCACCATTGCCATTCCTCATCCGCTGGGGAACCCGGCTATGGAAAAGAAGGATGAAGTCACGCTTCGGAGAAAACTGGTCGAACGAGCCCTCAAAGCTCTTGAGACCGAAGTCACTGATCAAACCGTATTTGAAGATTAAACCAATAAAAGGTGATAGGTTACTATCACCTTTTTCAACAAAAAAAGGAGGGTTGATGTTTCCTGTAATTAAGGGAGCAGCCTATATCCTGGCTCACACGCCGGACATGGTGCTGCATAATGGTACCACCCAGACGACTGAGCGCACGGTAAATCCCGATAGCGAATACCTCAAGCAGGTTCCAAATAATCTGCGCAGTTTTGAACAATTTGTCAGCTATCCGCCCAACCAAACATTTATCGGCAATCTTTCGCCGTCTGAGCTGGGCGAATTAGACTTGCCCTGGTATGACAAACAAGCCGAAGGGGCAAGCAGCGACGGTAAATACGGTGAAATATTCCAACAGGATGAATTCATAGGCTGGATCAAACTGGCCGACGTCTTCAACCTGGTATCGCTGGAAAAAGACTTTACTGAATCGATCCGTCAATCGATCGAAAGCCGGGAAGGTCTGAGCGAATCCTTCCGGACAGCACTGGGGGAAGGTGTCAGCCTGGAAAAGATCGAAAAAGAAATCGCTGAAAAAGGGGCCGAAGCCTTAATACATGATGGGAAAACGGTCGGTTGTGTCAAACGGGCACACGATATTGACCCCAATTTGAACGCCCATGTCATTTTTGAAAATCTGGTATCAAAAGCCAGTGGTGCGATGGCGCTGATCAGCTTATTGGAAAAACATCAGATCGATCCGCTCGATATCGATTATGTATTAGAATGTTCCGAAGAGGCTTGTGGTGACATGAACCAGCGCGGTGGAGGAAACTTTGCCAAGGCGATCGCCGAAGTGGCCGGTTGTAAAAACGCTACCGGTTCCGACACCAGAAGTTTCTGTGCGGCACCGACGCATGCATTGATTAATGCATCGGCCCTGGCCCAGTCCGGCATCTATCCCAATGTAGTCATTGTCGGCGGCGGCTCAACGGCCAAGCTTGGTATGAACGGAAAAGACCACATCAAAAAGGGTCTGCCGATATTAGAAGACGGTGTTGCCGGATTTGCCGCTTTGATCAGCCAAAACGATGGCGTACATCCGATCCTTCGGACCGACCTGGTCGGCAAGCACATGGTGGGTACGGGCTCGAGCCCGCAAGCCGTCATCACATCGCTGATCACTGCTCCGCTCGATAGGGGCAACCTGAAAATCACCGATATCGACAAGTATTCGGTCGAAATGCAAAATCCTGACGTGACCAAACCGGCCGGTGCCGGCGATGTTCCGCTGGCCAACTACAAAATGATCGCTGCGCTTGGCGTCATGCGTAAAGAGATGGAGCGAACCGACATCGCGGACTTTACCAAGAAACACGGCATGGTCGGCTGGGCTCCGACCCAGGGCCATATTCCCTCCGGTGTACCTTATCTCGGTTTTGCCATGCAAGACATTATGGAAGGTAAGATCCACCGGGCCATGATCGTCGGTAAAGGATCGCTCTTTTTGGGACGTCTGACCAACCTGTTCGATGGCGTTTCGATCGTGATCGAAACCAATCCCGGTCAGGTCGAAGAAGAAGCAACTGTCTCCAAGGATGAAGTTCGTCAAATGGTCGCCGAAGCCATGCGCTCATTTGCCGCTTCCCTGACGGAGTAGGTGATATCATGAATAAGATCAAGGCACAAATACAGGAAGTCTTTCACGAAATCGCCGAAGGTCTTGAGACAGGACATTTTGGCGCCAAGGTCAGTGTCGGCCTGACGCTTCTGGGCAGTGAGCTGGCTCCGGATAATCTGTTTCAAGGTGCCTACAGCTTTGCCAAACAAAATCCCGGTGTTGAGGTGGTCGCTATTGGCGAGAAACTGCTCGAGGAGCTGCCCAACCTCACCTTGGTCGAAGCCCGGTCTGAAGCGGAGCAACACCAGGTGATGGAGCAGTTGCTTGACAGCGGCCGGATCCAGGCCTGCGTCACACAGCACTACAACTTTCCAATCGGGGTAGCTACCGTCGGCCGGGTGATCACACCGGGACGGGGCAAGCCGATGATGGTAGCGACTACCACCGGAACAGCCGCCGCCCATCGGGTAGTTGCCATGGTACAAAATGCGATTGCCGGCATCATTGCCGCCAAGAGCGTTGGGATCGAACGACCGACACTCGGTGTGCTCAATGTCGATGGAGCCAGAAAAGTCGAACAGTCGCTCCAGCAATTGAAGGACAATGGTTATGAATTTGACTTTGTTACCTCGGAGCGGGCTGACGGTGGAGCTGTCATGCGGGGCAACGATGTCCTGTTAGGTACTCCTGATGTCTTAGTCACCGATACCTTGACCGGGAATATCTTAATGAAAATGTTCTCCAGCGCAACTACCGGTGGGACATACGAATCCAGCGGTTACGGCTATGGCCCGGGCATTGGAGAAGGTTATGAGCGCAATGTGCTGATCTTGAGCCGCGTTTCCGGGATACCGGTCGTGGCCAATGCATTGGACTATGCCGCCACCCTGGTACGTCATCAATTGAACCGGGTCGCCAAGGCAGAATATGAAGCAGCCAACCAAGCCGGTCTCAAGAAGTTGACCGAGCAGTTGCTCCAAGCCGATGCCCCGGCTGACAAACAGGAAGAGGCCGTCGAACCGCCGAAAGAAGTGACGACTGCTCAAGTCTCCGGAATCGATATCATGGAACTGGAGGATGCAGTCCAGGCATTGTGGAGAGCCGGTATCTATGCCCAAAGCGGCATGGGTTGTACCGGACCGATCGTGTTGATCAATGAAGAACGGATCGATGCTGCCATGAAAGTACTTCTGGAAGCCGGTTATCCCTCCAACCTACACGTCGATTGCTGATTAGTAAGAGAGAGGTTCAGTCGAACCCTCTCTTTTTTGATGCGAAAAAGGGTAACAAAAAGATAGATGTGGTCCATTCCATCAGACGAATCATCAGGAGGGACAAGTGAGGACAAAAGAAGCAATGTCTTTAGATAAACGAACTTCTCAAAGTGTGGGCCGACCGGTCAGACTGATCATACTGGTGATCGTCGGGCTGTTGCTGGCTGCGCTGGTCGGCTATTTGATCGGCTACCGTAACGGTGCAGAATCAGTTGGTGCCGGAAATACCTTTTATGCCACGTTGGAACAACGGCAAACCGATCAGTTGTCTGTCACAGGGCTTGAAGTTAATGATATCAATTACCGGGGTGAATTTACCTTCCGTGTGACATCAGACACTGAGATCAGCTGGCGAAGTCAGATCTTGTCGTTGGATGATCTATCGCTCGGCGATAGGCTGGCGATCACATTCGTCGGTCCGGTGTTGGAATCGTATCCGGCCCAGTTGAGCCGGGTAACACACATCAAAAAACTGAATGACTGATATATGACGGCCTTGAGGCCGTTTTTTTTGTAGACGAAAAAATAGCAGCTCAGGCTGCTATTTGATGTCAAACACGTGATTTTCCGACTCCGGAATATGGACCGTTGTCTCGGGGTGGACCGATTGACTGGCAAAATCTGTCAGGATATCCCAGTCATCCCGAAAATGCATCGGAATAAAGTGTTTCGGTTTGATCCGGGAAATAAAATGGACCGGACCGGGAAGGTACCATTCTTTTAAACGTCCATCGACCACGGCAAACAAAAGATCGACCGGTGTGTCCCCGATCAGGCAGTCGACTTCCCGGGTGAAATCGAGTTCCATTTGCGTGCGTTCTTCCTCAGAATCCTCCGGCCAGATCCAAAGATTCAGATCGCCCCCATGGATGAAGGTCTTCTGATCGACCTCGACTTTGAGGCTGATCCCGGCATCGGTCGAGCCACACGTCTGGATCGTGATATCACCAAAGCGATAGTGACCGCCCGGTTGGACCAGGTGGATGGAAGCTTCTGCCGGTACGCCGGTATCATCACTTAAAATAAATTGATCGCCCGGACGGGCCAGTTGGAAGATCATCGGATCAAAATGATCGGCATGAGCATGAGTCACGATAAAAGTACAGGGTTTGTCCGGGTTGAGTTTGAACTTGCCCCGGTAATAATCGATCAGAAACTGATGATGTTCGGTTTCGATATGAAAACTCGAGTTATAGATGTACTCAATGATCAATTAGACCTCCATTTCTTCCAGTTGTTTGAGCCACAAGTCATATCTGGCATCACTGACCAGCTTGAAGTCGCTCCGTCCGCCCAACCCGATCGAAGTGATCTTCGGGGCATCAGGGGCTGCGTTTCGTTTGAATTGATTGGTGATAAAGCGGCGGTAAAAATTCTTCAACCCCTCGATCAGTTCCGCTCTGGAATAAACTTCGTCAAAAGCCAATTCGGCCAGTTTGACGATTTTGAACGGTTGATAGCCTGACGCGACGACGTGATACAAAAAGAAATCGTTCAGAGCATAATCACCGATGATGTCTTCTGTTTTTTGTGCGATCTGACCGGAGCTGTCAGGTGGTAGCAGCTCAGGGCTGATAGGTGTTTGTAAGATATCATATAACACCTGCTTCAACTGATCGTCAGAGCGATCGGCATACCATTTGGTGATTGCCCGGATCAGACTTTTCGGTAGGGAAGCGTTGACCGAGTACATGCTCATGTGATCACCATTGTAGGTCGACCAACCGAGAGCGTTTTCCGACAGGTCCCCCGTACCGACGACCAGGCCGTGTTCTTTGTTGGACAGGTCCATCAGTATCTGGGTTCTTTCTCTGGCCTGAGCATTCTCATACACCAGCTTGGTGTCGGCAGGATCATGGCCGATATCTTCAAAATGCTGCAAGACGCTTTTAGTGATGTCGATCTCTCTCAGTGGAATACCAATGGCCTGAGCGAGATCCTTTGCCTGCTGTTTGGTGTCGTCAGTTGTTCCAAACCCCGGCATGGTAATGGCTTTGATATGTTCCAACGGTAACCCGGCCATTTCGTGGGCTGTTTTGATCACGATCAGAGCCCAGGTCGAATCAAGTCCCCCGCTCAGCCCGATGTGGCTGTTGCGGATGCCGGTCTTGATCAGACGCTGGGACAGTCCCAGGGCTTGTAGCATTAAAACATCCTGGTAATAGCTGTCGATCTCCTGGGTCGGGAGAAAGGGGAAAGGCTCAACCTTTCGGCTCAGTGTTCGGCTGTCATCATCCCGACTGAACCCGATCAGGCGATAATCGGCATTGACATGAGCAAAGGAATGACTGCGCAACCGTTCCAACTGTAAGCCGTCATAGTCGATATCGGCCCAGCCCAGCTGACCGTGTTGCATAAATCGGTCCTCGTACAGGATATCGCCTTTTTCTGCGATCAGACAGTGACCGCTGAAGATGACATCACTGGTGGAGTCGGTGTGAGAGCTTGAAGCATAGGCATAGGCGACGATCTGATTGATCGAATGACCCTGGACCAAACGCCGGCGTAGCGCTGATTTGCCGACGGTTTCGGGAGAAGATGACAGGTTGAGGATCAGATTGGCTCCTCGCTGGGCATGCCGGATAGAAGGAGCATTCGGCACCCACATGTCTTCACAGATCTCGATTGCAATCTTTAAATCACTTGCCTGATCGACCAGAAGGATGTTCTCATCGATCGGGACTTGCCGGCCCTGCCAGCATACAAAAGAATCATTGATTTCTTCGGCCCGGGAAAACCAGCGGGCTTCATAAAACTCACGAGTATTCGGCAGATGGCTTTTGGGGACGATCGCCAGGATCTCTCCCTGCTGCATGACGACTGCTACATTGAACAACCGATTGTTCAAAACAAACGGAGCGCCGACAACGACCAGCATCGCACTATCAGCCGTAGCAGCTGCAATCTCCTCCAGGGCATGATTGCTGGCATTC
>JAAZLX010000170.1 GCA_012799095.1 Tissierellia bacterium | reverse complement strand
GATCAAATCATGGTGAAAGAATTAGAGGGTGACGGACTGAACCACGATCAAATAACCGATCTGCGTATCATTCGCGATGGGCGGATCCACATGGCTCACCTGTCGATTTATGGATCCAAATTTGTCAACGGCGTGGCAGCTCTGCATACCCAGATCCTTATCTCGCAGGAACTAAAACGTTTCTATGATGTCTGGCCGGAAAAATTCCAAAACAAAACCAATGGGATCACTCAACGACGCTGGATGCTTTTAAGCAACCCTGAGATGTCAGAGCTGGTCACCGAGACATTGGGTGATGATGAATGGATCAGAGAGCTGGATGAACTTGAGCGGCTGAATATTTATGCCGAGGATCCTGAATTCATCGATGCTTTTCGGGCAGTAAAACAGGTAAAGAAAAATCAACTGGCTGAATACATCTATCAACATGAAGGGATACAAATCGATCCCTATAGTCTGTTCGATATCCAGATCAAACGCTTGCACGAGTATAAACGTCAGCTGATGAACGCCCTGCTGATCGTAGATACCTACAAAAAGCTAAAAGCCGGTGCCTTGCCGAATTTTCAACCCAGGACCTATATCTTCGGGGCCAAATCAGCCCCCGGTTATTATATTGCCAAACAGATCATCGCCTTCATTCTGGCAATCCAGGAAAAGGTCAACAATGATCCGGAAACCAATGACAAACTAAAGGTTGTCTTCGTTGAAAACTACAATGTCACCTATGCAGAACAATTGGTCCCGGCAGCAGACCTGTCGGAACAAATATCGACTGCCGGTAAAGAAGCATCCGGTACCGGCAATATGAAATTCATGCTCAACGGTGCTCCCACCATCGGCACCATGGACGGAGCCAATGTTGAAATTGTCGAAGCCAGCGGAATAGAGAATAATTTCATCTTCGGACTAAGTGTCGACGAAGTAAACAAGATGCGAAGCAATTACAATCCGCGTCACTACTACGAGACAGTCGAAGGCTTGAAAGCTGCCGTGGACAGTTTGATCGATGGCAGTTTTGCACCACCGGAAACATTCCGCGACATCTATAACACATTGTTGGAACACAACGGCTGGGACGGACCGGACGCCTATTTGGTACTGGCGGACTTTGAAAGTTACCGTCAAGCTCACCGCAAAGTGGATGAAGCGTATGCCGATCCGATCAAGTATGCAAAAATGGGTATTCAGAATATGATACACTCAGGAATTTTCAGCTCGGACAGAACGATTTCAGACTATGCAAGGGAGATCTGGTTTATTAAACCAATCAACAGGTAGCCGTGTTCACATTTAATAAGCTCCGTCAAGCGTACGACAATTCCAAAGTCATCCCGTTCAACGATGCTTCACGCTTTGTTATTATGAGCGATATGCATCGCGGGGATAATTCTTTCTCTGATGAGTTTGCCCCCAATCAGAATATCTTTTTACATGCCGTCAATTATTATTATGAAAACGGTTTTGAGTTGATTGAAAACGGTGATGGAGATGAACTGTGGGAGCATTCCAAGTTCGAGTATATTTATTATGCCCATCAGGATGTGTTCAGCGTTTATCAGAAGTTTCACGAAAAACAACGCTTGCACATCATCTATGGCAATCACAATGCTCAGTTGAAATACCCTGATGTCGTCGAGAAAACGTTCGACACAGCCCATGATCCATATACCGACCAACGGGTCGAATTTATGCCGGGGCTGGAAGTTCACGAAGGTATCAGGTTGCGTTATGAGGACTTTGGAAAAGACATCTTTATCGTCCATGGTCACCAAGGTGATACGATGAATGATACCCTGTGGCGGTTTTCTCACTTTATGATGCGCTTTGTCTGGAAGTATCTCCATATCATCGGATTTCGCAACCCGGCTTCACCTGCTAAAAGCATTGTCAAACGACATCGGATCGAACGAAAATATCGCCGCTGGATCGAACGGACCGACCAGGTTATGGTGGTCGGTCACACTCACCGGCCCAAATTTTCTCAACCGGAGGAGTTGGCCTATTTCAACGCCGGAAGTGCTGTCAGACCAAGAGTTATCACTGCGATCGAAATCGTCGGCGGTACCATATCATTGGTCGAGTGGCGGATCTGGCCCAATATCAAAGGCCTCCTGCAAGTCAATCGCAGAGTGCTTGATGGCCCGGTAGCAGTCAGTAAATATATGTATTCACAGCGATAAAAAAAGCCGATACCAGTCTCCCGACTTGGTATTGGCTCTTTCTTTCTGCGCATAGAAGGTTATACCGTTTATTCTAGCCAGATGACATCTTCATCTTCAAGTATTTCATAATCATCATCTACGAATTCGACCTCACCATCAACCTGCCAGTCTTTGAAACGCTGCAGATCTGTCCGGATCTGTTTCAGGACGAGCCCAATCACGAAGGCATCGTCAAGATAACCGATACCGGGGATGAAATCCGGAATGATGTCGATCGGGTTGATAACATAGATAGCTGCAGCGATAATCGCCAGTATGGTACGGACCGGGACTTGACGGTAGTCCCGTCTGACATAGGCTTTGGCCATTTCCAGCATGACAAAAAAATCCTTCGCCAATGCTTTAAATGATTCCAGGTCGATTTTTCCTGCTTTTTCCCTGGCTTTGCGCAGAGTTGCATACGTTTTGACAGGATCTTTCAGCAGGACCTTAGCTTCAGCGGCGTTGTTTTTAAGACTTTGAATGATTTTCTGTCTTAGTTTAGCTGACTTTATTTGACCGAATCTCACATTCCCCTCCTGTTAGTGGAATCACTTCTATTTTAATAATTCCCGAATTATCTGATAAAAAACAGCACAGTAGTTGAGGATGATACATTATCTATCAAGAATAAAAAAGAAGACGTGTACTGAAACTCGTCCTCTTGAACTCGAATAAAGTCAGTTGAAAAAATCAATCAAAGAAAATTTCTGAAGCCTCTTTTTCTGACAGGCCCAGAGCTTGTTTGATCTTGATCAGTTCTTCCAGGGTAAAACGGTTGCCGCCGGACTTTAATTTACGATGAAATGACGACAGACTGATTCCGAGCATTTCCGCCATTGCCCGTTGCGTCATCATCTGTTCTGCCATCAGTCCTTTAATTTTGGGGATGTTCATATGCCCTCCCGGTTGCATTAATGCTACTTTTATTTTGTACCATTATTCATTATTGTCAAGTAAATCCAAATAAAGTTGCATGATTGCTACATTATGGGTATAATATGTTTCGAGGTGAGACATGATTGCATCCCGAATGATAGAAAAGCGACTGGAACGTGGTCTAAGCGTACCGGAGCTGGCCCGACGTTTAGGCGTGGCCAAAACAACCGTATATCGTTATGAAAGCGGAGCGATTGAAAAAATGCCGGTCGAGCGCCTGATCGAGATCGCTGGGATATTGGATACATCTCCAGCCTATCTGATGTTCGGCCTCGAGGAAGCAGATGATACGGAATCATCCGTTAAGGAATGTTTTATGCTGTCGAGAAGATTGAACGAAACCGAAAGAAAAAAGGTCGAGCAGTACCTAAGGCGCTTGTTAAAAGAATAATCGTGTAAGCATTCCGGGGGAGTGCTTTTTGATTGAATCGAATCCATAATGGTATCAGAAGATTAAACCAATCACGGAGAAAAACAGTATGGAAGTTCGCGTCTGGACAAAACAACATATCACCGTTCTGGAAGACATCGAGCGATCCGGCCGATATATCCCGACCAAAGACCGAATTATCAGAGATATGGGTAACCATGATCACTTGATCTTGATCGCCTATGACTGGCTGGCGAGTCAATTTCCCACTGCTATCAAACCAGCCGATGCTACTTACCCCGTCTGGCTTTCTCCCACTAGAGAAGCCGTCATGATACCAGACCGATCGAGCGTTGTGTTTGAATTAGCAGTTGATCAGGACATTGTCACGCCGATCAACATCAACAAGTGGGGATCTATCTTAAATTTCTCTTATCTTCCGATCGATGAATCAGACGCACGAAGACACCGCGAGAAACTGGATGCATTTGGCTTGAGTGATGCTCAGGCTGTCATGAGCCGATTCTACCCCGAACTAAAGCAGGAGATCATTTCCAGCTGGAGCCGGTTGTTTGATGACTCGATCTCACTGGGCGGCGATAATTACTATGGCATCATCTGGGAGGTAAAAAGACAGTGGATCAAACAAATCATTCGATAACCCTCTACTCGGCTCAGACAAAATATGTTCATGAGCTTTTGATACGAGAAGGGGTGGTATATTCAAAAGCGAGTTATGTCCATCAGAAGTATCAGGAAAGTGCCAAAATATTTCAAACTGCTTATGACTGGTTTGTCCAATATATGGCTGATTATGTTCCCAAACCATCAGATGCGGAGTATCCCTATTGGGCTTTCACACAACCCCACAGTGTTGATACGAGTGGAGATGGTGTCGTTTTGACACTCGATGTCCCTCTCGATGAAGCTGTGTTTTTTGACATGTATGACTGGCTCAAGATTATGCGCCTACAGTATATTGGGGAGACAAAAACGGAAGAAGATATCTTTCGCAGGCAATTGACTCAGTATGGAATACGCCACGAAAGCGACATCTTACTGACCAATTTTTACCCTGATCTGAAACGCCAGATCCAGGACAGCTGGCAGCGGCTGTTTCGCCATCACGAAAAAATCAAATCGGGCGACGCTTCGGATGTTGGCAGTGTTCAGGCCGGAATGTGGCAACTGCGTCGAGATTGGTTGAAAGATCGAACAAAGACTATCAATACTACTGATAATAGCGGATAAAGAATCAATTGAATACTCCATACGTTTTCATTTAAAATCATAAAGATTTAATATTCATTTATTCATAGTATAAAATATCTTGTGTAAACACTGAACCT
>JAAZLX010000169.1 GCA_012799095.1 Tissierellia bacterium | reverse complement strand
TCAGCTACATCATAAACCGTTAAGTAAAATTACAGTTACTGAACTGTGCAGGATGGCCAAAATCAACCGGTCGACGTATTACCTGCATTACCGTGATCCGTATGACCAATATGAGAAATTGGAAAATTCGATCTATCAGGATTTTGCCGATACGATCGATGCTTTTATTGATAAGAACCGCAACTGGTTTACCGATCTGATCGTTTCGGATAAGGTTGCTCAGGCTAAGCTGGTCGAGGAGCTGTTTAGTTATATCAAAAAGAACGCCCTGATCTACGGCATTTCTCTGCCGATGAATCAGGGCAATGATTTTTTAAATAAGTTGTATCTGGCCGGGCATGATCGCTTTTTCGACACCTTCAGCAAAACTGCCAGTCAATCAGAATTGCAACAATTTGAGTATTTCTTTGCCTTCGTCGCCAGTGGATGTGTCGGTGTGTTGCGACAATGGGTGACCCAGGGTATGAAAGAATCCCCTCGGGATATGGCTCGGCTGACGATCAATCTGATCCACGGTGAATCCAGTTTTATCGATGATTGAACCGTTTCTTCATGATCATGAGAAACTCTTCATTGGAAGCAGTTTTACGAATCATGTTTAGGATCTCTTCAATTATACTCTCTTGATTTCGCTCATCCAGATGACGTCTCAAGGTCCAGAGGAATTCCAGCTCGTCATTGTTGAGGAGTTTTTCTTCACGTCGGGTGCCGCTGCGGGCAATATTGATGGCCGGGAAGATGCGTTTCTCCGATAAGGCCCGGGTCAACACCAGTTCCATGTTGCCAGTGCCTTTGAACTCTTCAAAGATGACATCATCCATCCGGGATCCGGTTTCCACCAGGGCAGTCGCCAGGATGGTGATCGAGCCCCCTTCGCGCAGTTTTCGAGCTGAACCGAAGAATCGCTTGGGTGCATAAAGCGCCAATGGATCGATCCCGCCGCTTAAGGTGCGGCCGCTTGACGCCGTGACGATGTTGTAGGCCCGCGCCAGGCGGGTTATGGAATCAAGTAAAATGACGACATCTTTGCCCATCGAAGCCAGCGCCTCAGCTCGTTTTAATGCCATTTCTGCAATTTTTATGTGATTCTCGGCTGTTTCATCAAAGGTGGAGTACAAGACTTCACTGTCGATGCTCTCGATCATTTCAGTCACTTCTTCCGGCCGTTCATCGATCAGAAGCATCATGATGGTCAGGTCGTCGTATTTTTCTTCCAGGCTCTTGGCGATATTTTGTAACAATATTGTTTTACCGGCCTTGGGCGGAGAGACGATCAGGCCGCGCTGTCCCCGACCGACCGGTGCCATCAGATCGATCAGGCGGGTCGAATAATCGTTGATCCGGTGACTCAGGCGGAGTCTTTCATATGGGTGGACCGGAGTCAATTGGTCAAACCGGACCCGGTTGATCGACCGTTCGGGCTTTTCTCCATTGACTCTGTTAACATAGATCAAGGCACGGAATTTATCAGCTTCATTGTTGCGTTTGGCTTTACCTTGGACCATATCACCGGTCGTCAAATTCATCTTCCGGATCAATACCGGAGAAACGTAGACGTCGGTCGGTTCAGACTCAAAATTAGCTGAACGTAAAAAACCATAATCCTTGTCTTCGATTTGCTCAAAATAACCGGTCACATCATCTGCATCGGCATGACGTTGCTCTTTCAAGGCTTCCTGCCGATGGTTACGTATATATTCAATTAAATCTGCTTTACGTTTTCCGGAAATGCTGGGAATGTTCAAACTCTGCGCTAGTTCACGCAGCTCTACAACTTTCAGACTCTCGAGGTCTTCACGCATAAATCCTCCAGGGGATACGGGTAAAAGAAAAATTATTAGGTTCATTTTATCATACAATCGAGGTAAGTCATACTGTGTGGCAATGGTATAATCTAACTATGAAGCGTATATTATTCATTTTTTTCCTGATTTTAATCATTTCTTCGGTCAGTTATGCGGAAACCGGCGATATGGAACTGACCATCAATTCGCAACCGGTCGTGTTGGAGCATCCCATCATCCTCACCCCATCCGGTGGTTTTTTTGCGCCGATGGAAGAGTTTTTCGGTGCTATGAGAATACCGCTCGATGAGCTGCCCAGCCGTCATTTGGCGGTTTTTCGGGATAATATTTTTGTTAAGTTTCGGCCGGATTATCCGTTGTATGAGCTGAATGGTCGTGAATTCCGTTGGCAGACAATGCCCACCACACGAGATGATGTCCTTTATATCGAAATCGATGTGTTTTTAAAGTACATGGATCTGGCATACAGCTATGATGAAGAAAACCATCAGCTCGATGTTCGATCAAGTCAGAATTTGGATTTTTATCGCCCCGATTCAACGGCCCTGAAACAAGTGCCATCGTTGAGAACCGGACTGCGTTATTCTGTGCCGAATTTCTGGAACAGACTTGACTCGGGCTACGGTACTGTTCTGCTCGATCAGGAAATTATTTTCAACCTGGATCGCTTAACCTCAACGGAACCAAATCTGGAGGATGCTGTCATTGAACATCTGGCCGATCCGACGCTTGATCTGCTCGGTCTCGATTTCATGCCGGTTCGCAGTCTCCAGACTCCCTTGTTCAAAGCCTCGATCCATCATTACCATAGAATCAGTCAAGATCCTGATGAAACAACAGAAACACGTATCAGCCTATGGGGATTTTTCGAACTGGACAATCAATTTTACAGTGCCAACCTCGAAAGCAACCTGGCTGACCAGGCTTATCTTGAACAAGTATTTGAAGATATCCTCGAGAGCATCGAATCAAACACCTATAGCATTGATTCTCTCAGTGAACACTATGTCGAATTTAATAATTACAGCCTACACCGGGCCTTTATCTCTTCCCCGGTCTATTCCAATATCATGACTGCCGGTCAGTTGACGTTTCGGGGAAACATTCAACCGGATATTGAGTATCTGGATGTGTTGGTCAAAAAAGGCCGGCGCACTTTTGAGTATCAGATCCCTGTAACATACGGTTCGTTTGATGAACCTATTCCGATCCCATTTGGCCTCGGCTTTCATCAGGTAACCGTCTTGTTGCCTGATACCATTGAACCGGCGGACGATGTTTACCTGGAGGAAGACCCACGTACGCTGATCAAATTCTCGGTCATCAACCGAACCCTTGGAGAAAGCTTGTTGTTGTCTTCCAGTAAACTGGTCAATAAAAACCATGAATTGGTCCAGGCGGCCGTCAGTGATATCCCGGTCGGGTCGACCAATTATGAAAAAGCCGAGCAGGCTTTTGCTAAACTCGATCAATTTTCATTTTCAACCAATCAGACCCTGGACCAACTCCTGTCCGATAACACCGGCAACTCTCAGGCAATTGCATCAGTCTACACTTCGTATTTACGGGCAATGGATATACCGAGCAGGATCCTAAAAACCCGTTACGGTCAGGACTACTATGTCGAATTCTTTTCCAATGGCAAGTGGATCTTCACCCGACCGGGCAATTTTATCCGGGATAGACAGCCGATGAGCCGCTACTTTGGCGTGAGCAAACCTTCCGCAATTCAACTCGATTTGTTAGATTATTAAGCCGGGGCCAGGGTAAATAAAGGTAGAACCTGAGAAAAAGGAGTATACCATGACGACTGCCATAATTATTATTGCTCTGATAGCTGTGATTGCCCTCTGGGTGATGGGCCTCTATAACAAATTAATTGCCCGGAAAAACGGGGTACGCAATGCGTTTGCGGCTGTCGATGTTCAATTGAAGAAGCGCTATGACCTGATTCCCAACCTGGTAGCTACGGTACGTCAGTACATGGAGCACGAGCGCGGACTCCTGTCAGAAATTACCGCCTTGCGCTCACGAGCCGTTCAACCGGGATTAGCTCCCCAAGAGCGAATGGAAATCGACAATCAAATGACACAAAAACTGCAACAGCTCAATGTACAAATCGAGAACTACCCCAACCTGAAAGCTAATGAGAGCTTCATGTCACTCCAGAATACTCTGGGCCAGGTCGAGCAGGAAATTGCTATGACCAGAAATTTCTTCAACAGTTCTGTTACAGAGTACAATACAAATATTCAACAATTCCCCAATGTCCTTCTGGCCGGTCTTCTTGGATTCCAACCGGAAGCAGTACTTGAAACCGCCGAAGCTGAACGAAGCAATGTTGATGTCGGAGCGGCTTTTC
>JAAZLX010000168.1 GCA_012799095.1 Tissierellia bacterium | reverse complement strand
CGTGCTGTATCAGTTTCCTCTAACCGAGATTTCGAATAGGACAGACAAAGTCAATTGAGTTCAGTGTATCAATAAGATTCACAACACCTCAGTTTTGGCAGGAACGTGAATAGTGTTGCACTTAATCATTTTTTATTTAACCGCCTTAATCATTTAATCTAGCCGGGATGCACAAGCATCTGAATTGTTATGGCTGGAATTCAAGAAGGCAACAAAGAATCAGTAAGTATGGAGCTCGGTCGATGGAAAACTTCCTCTTTGATGAACAACTCACCGCAGTCATTGTCGGCCGAGTGATCATTCTCATATGTTTGTCTTCACCGGTGAAAGCTCCCGCCTTTCACACGGATTGAAATAAGCAGGGAATGCCAATTGCATTTTTGATTTCCAAATGTTGGATATTCTAATGGCTAAACACAATAAGTAAATCTGTACTAAAAAACTTCCCCATTCTTTGGGGAAGTTTTTAGTCATGTTATTCTTAACCTTTTTATTCTAGTGCAATCCCATCGAAGAGAGAGGATCCGGCAGCTTCCATGAGTATTTCCGAAGGAGTGGGGTGGGCGTGTACGGCAGAAGCCAGGTCGTGCAGGGTGGCTTCTAATTGTAATGCCAATACACCTTCAGCGATCAGGTCGGTCGCTTTGTTACCGGCAATATGAACGCCTACAACTTCATCATAAGGTTCTACCGAAAGGATTTTTACAAAACCCTTGCTATCACCTTCGGCCAGTGCTTTTCCATTGGCACTCATAAAATACTTGCTGACACGGATGTCTTCGTATTGTTGTCTGGCTTTTTCTTCAGTCAGGCCGACAGAGGCTACCTCTGGCATGGCATAGACCGCCATAGGCAGCTTATGGTACTGCATCGGACGCGCAGTGCCTAAGATGTCAAACACAGCTACGATGCCTTCTGCAGAGGCGACATGGGCCAAGGGATATTTTCCGATGACATCACCGATGGCGTAGACACCCTTAACTGATGTCCGCATATATTCATCCGTCTCGATAAAACCCTTGTCATTCATTGTCAGGTTTAAACCATCCAGACCGGACAGGTTGGGAGTCGAACCAAGTGAGATCAACACCGTGTCAAATGATAGATTTTTCTCTTGTTCATTGACGGTATAAAAAGCTTGTTTATTCTCAAATCTTGAAATCTCCGCACTGAAGACGATCTCGATCTTTTGACGGGTCAGTTCTCTTTTCATAAACTCGGATAGTTCAGCATCCATATAGGGCAGAAGTCTTGCATCAGGTGCCAACAGAGTCACGCTGCTACCCAAAGCGGAGAAGAGAGACGC
The DNA here is from genome assembly GCA_012799095.1 of Tissierellia bacterium. Taxonomy (GTDB): domain Bacteria; phylum Bacillota; class Clostridia; order Peptostreptococcales; family Acidaminobacteraceae; genus DUPT01. Next base: position 1,064 of record JAAZLX010000168.1, on the reverse strand, counting down.
GTATTCCACTGCATAAACGTTATTTCCCACAATCAGCAGTTTTTCAGGTATATCCTTGATAAACGGCATATCGATGGCAGTTTGGGCCGTGCCGTCTTCATACAGCGATTTCAGACCCGGTATCTCAGGTCGCAGAGGTTGAGCACCGGTGGCAATGATCAGTTGTTTTGCCTGGAAAGTCTCATTACCCACACGCACTTGCTGCGGGTTGACGATGGTTGCTTCCCCTTGCTTCCATTCCACCTTGCTTTGTTTAAACAGCGCCTCGATCCCTTTGTTCAGCCGGGAGACGACCTTGTCTTTGCGCTTCTTTATTTCTTCCCAGTCAAACTCAATCTCGCCACTGATCTCAATACCATGGGATGTGGCGTCCTTTACCTCAAGCAAGCGTTGGGCTGATGAAAGCAGAGCCTTGGTCGGAATACATCCGCGGTTCAGACATATGCCTCCCAGGTTGTCTTTTTCGATCACCAGCGTTTTCAGTCCGGCTTTTCCGGCCTTTGCTGCGGCAACATAGCCACCTGGCCCGGAGCCGATAATAATTACATCATACATATACTCAGCTCCTTAATAGCAACAGTTCAGGATCACTCAAGGCCTCTTCGATCAGTTTCATAAAGCGGACGCCGGTGGCACCATCGATAATCCGATGATCAAACGATAAACTGAGCGGCAACGTGTGACCGATCACAATTTCTCCATCTTTAACTACCGGTTTTTCCTGAATGCGGCCGATCCCGAGGATGGCTGACTCCGGGTAGTTGATGATCGGTGTGCCAAAGCTACCACCTATAGCACCGTAATTTGTAATGCTGAAGGTACCACCGCGGAGAACGTCCAAGGTGAGTTTGTTATCCCTTGCTACTTGAGCCAGTTCCTCAATACCATGAGCTATTTCGATGATGCTCTTGCGATCGACATCGAACAGCACAGGGACGACCAGACCGCGGTCTGTATCGGTAGCAATGCCAATATTGTAGTTCGACTTATACACGATCTCAGCAGTATCTTCATCATATGAACTGTTGATGATGGGGAATTCTTTCAGGGCTAAAACGATGGCT
>JAAZLX010000167.1 GCA_012799095.1 Tissierellia bacterium | reverse complement strand
TGAGGCCTGGCTTCGCTGGTGATCGTGGGCGGGCTGGGATTTTCTGTCCTGACCGATCTCCAGCAGTATCCCCGGAAGCGTTCACTCAAACTCCACTCGCGCTTTGTCCTGTTGATGACGGTGCTATTGATCGTCTTCGGGATGATCATCATTTTGGGAGCGGAATATGACAATCCGCTGACGCTGGGACCGATGTCACTGCTTGATAAGCTGGAGAATGCCTTCTTTCAATCGATTACTCCCCGGACAGCCGGCTTCTCAGCCATTGACCAAGGCAACTTGACATCTCAGTCACAGGGTCTGACCATGTTGCTGATGTTTATCGGCGGTTCTCCCGGCTCAACTGCCGGCGGAATCAAGACTGTCACATTTGGACTATTGATCGCAACGGTCATTTCAGTCGTACGAGGCCGGGATGACACCGAAATTTTTCACCGCCGGATATCCAACCGCCTGGTCAACCGGGCGATCGCTGTCATGGTCATCAGTCTTGGAGTGATCGTGATTCCCATATTGATATTGGTCACCCTCAATCCTCATCTGCCCTCGTCGCAGATCATGTTTGAAACCATGAGTGCGTATGGTACGGTCGGATTAAGTACCGGGATCACGGCGATGTTCAGTGAGATCAGTAAATTCATTTTGGTTATCACCATGTTTATCGGCCGGGTCGGTCCCTTGACGGTTCTGTTTGCCCTGGCGGAACGAGCCCGATCGAAAAACCAACTGCGCTACCCTGAAGGAAGGATCCATATCGGATAATGAAACAACAATTTTTGATTTTAGGAGCCGGAAAATTCGGCCAGAGTATGGCCCGACGTTTGCAAGAGTTGGAACAGGAGGTCATGGTCGTCGACATGGACCCGGAAGTGATCGCCCGGCTGTCTGAGGAAATCGAGTTTGCGGTCGAAGGTGATGTCACCCATGAAGCCACCTTAAAAGAGCTTGGGGTGCGAAATTTTGATGTCGTAGTCGTCAGCATCGGCGATGACATCCAAGCGTCGATCATGACGACGATTTTACTCAAGGAACTGGGCTGCGAGCAGGTGGTTTGTAAAGCCGAGAGCGACCTGCATGCCAAAGTATTGTATAAGATCGGAGCCTCTCGGGTGGTGATCCCGGAAATGGAAATGGGTGTTCGGATCGCTCAAAATCTGGTCAACAAAAACATTCTGGACTTCATCAACCTGAGCGATGACTATACCATCGTCGAGATGCCGGTCCTGTCGGATTGGTCTTCCCATACGGTAGGTCAACTCAACCTGCGCGGCAAACACGGTCTCAATATCATCGCCATCCGTCACGGCAGTGACTTTACCATAAAAATCAGCCCGGATACCGTCTTGCAACGGGGAGATACCATCTTAGTGATCGGTGAAACGGAAGAGATCGAGAAGTTGAGTAAGCGCGATTAGATCGACAAAGCAAAAAGGGAGCTGTTGCAGAATGATTTCTGATGAGCTCTAAAATAAGCGAATTCCCCCTCGAATGGCAGGGGGAATTCGTTTGTTGTACTATATTATTCTCCGAAGGCCTTCCCAGAGCGCACGAAGCAAAGGGTCTTTTTGGAACGTTTTTTGTTATGCCACAGCGGCCTGGCAAGCATGCAAGTATTGTCGCGGATCTTTCCTCTGAAGCTTTCGTACCAGCTTTCGGACATTAT
>JAAZLX010000166.1 GCA_012799095.1 Tissierellia bacterium | reverse complement strand
GAAATGGCATTTAAAATTGCCGCCAGCTTAGCCTTTAAGCTCGGTGTGCCCAAAGCCAATCCGATATTACTTGAGCCGATCATGAAACTGGAAATCACCGTTCCGGATGAGAACATGGGTGATATCATGGGCGATATGAATAAGCGTCGCGGCCGTATTCTCGGTATGGAACCGGATGAGGAAGGTTATCAGAAAGTGTTGGCTGAGGCACCGGAAGCAGAGTTGTTCAGTTATTCGAGCGATCTTCGTTCGATGACCCAGGCCAGAGGTTATTTCTCGGTCCGGTTTGAACGCTATGATGAAGTACCGGCTCAGATAGCTTCCAAAATAATCAGTGATGCCCAGGAAGCAAACAAATAAAGGGGGGAACACCCCCTTTTCTTTTTTATTTTTTTGACGACAGGTCACAACCATCATCTCTGCGAAAGGAATGGACGGGACATCATAAGTTATGAAAACTAAAACTGAATTTATCTGCAACCAGTGTGGCAATGTCTCGACCAAATGGCTGGGCCGTTGTCCGGATTGCGGAGCATGGAACTCGTATACAGAAGAGGTGGTGACAACCAAGAAGCAATCAGGTATCGCGCTATCCCAGTCAAAGCAGCCAATACCGATCACAGCAGTAGAAATCATCGGTCATGAAAGACGTACTACCGGCATCTCTGAATTGGACAATGTTCTGGGTGGCGGCATTGTTGAAGGCTCACTGATCCTGGTCGGAGGTGACCCGGGGATCGGTAAGAGCACTCTATTGCTTCAAGTAGCCGCCAATCTGGCCCGCCAGAGCCTGAAGGTCCTCTATGTTTCTGGTGAAGAGTCAACTAATCAAATCAGGTTGCGAGCCGATCGCCTGAACATCACTACAGAACATTTGTTTTTGCTTTCGGAAACGGTTTTTGAACAGATCCATCATACCGTGGTGGCGGAGTCACCTGACATCCTGATCGTTGATTCCATCCAGACTATGTCACAGGCTGAATTATCATCTGCTCCCGGAAGTGTCTCCCAGGTGCGGGAAGTGACATCAGGGCTGATGCGTCTGGCAAAAAGCCGGTCGATGGCAACATTTATTGTCGGTCACGTAACCAAAACCGGGAACATCGCCGGACCGAAGGTGTTGGAACATATTGTAGATACCGTGTTGTATTTCGAAGGTGATGGTTCGACTCTGCACCGAATTGTCCGATCGGTCAAGAATCGGTTTGGTTCGACCAATGAAATTGCTCTTTTTTCGATGACCTCAATGGGTCTAAAGGAAATAACAAATCCAAGTGAACTATTTGTCTCTCATATAGAACGCTCCGAACCCGGCACAGCGATTTTCGCTTCGATCGAAGGCACAAGGCCACTGCTGGTCGAACTGCAGAGTCTCGTTTCCCGGACCAACTTCGGTAATCCCAGACGCATGAGTCTGGGGGTCGACTACAATAAACTTGTTATGAGCATTGCCATCCTGGAGAAAAAACGCGGGCTGGAATTGTTTGATCAAGACGTTTATGTCAATGCGGTCGGGGGGATCCAGTTAACTGAGCCGGCACTGACTCTGCCCATGATGATGTCGATCGTTTCGAGTTTTTTAAACAAACCGATCGCACCGGGAACAGTCATCATTGGTGAAGTCGGACTGTTGGGTGAGATACGTCCGGTACCCCAACTGGAAAAAAGATTACAGGAAGCCGTTAAGCTGGGATACAAACGAGCGATCGTTCCCAAGCAGGCAGACACAAAAATGAAAGGTCTGGAGATACAACCGGTCGAGAATTTGGAACAGGCAATTGAAATTACTTTCGGGTAAGACTGCCCAACACAGTTGGGTATAAACAAAAGTAGGAGGTCAACATGGATATTGGCAGTAAAGTAGTCTATCCGATGCACGGGGCAGGTATCATAGTCGAGGTCGAAAAAGAAGATTTTTACGGCAAGGAAATGGTCTATTGTACCTTGAATATCGTGTCGAAAGAAATGGTCCTCAAATTCCCTCTGGCCACTGCAGATAAATTGAAAATTCGCGACATTACCACAACTCAGACCATTCTCGATGCCATGGATCAGCCGATGGACCGGGAGTATCTGACAACATCAAATTGGAATAAGCGCTATCAGGCGACACTCGATAAAATGAAGATCGGAACGCCTGATGAAATGGCGCAAGTGATAGTCAACCTGAAATTACATGATTTGGCCAAAGGATTATCCAGCGGAGAACGCCAATTGTATCACCAGGCGATGGATATATTGACCAGCGAAATTATGTTAATTGAAGATATCGACTATGATTCGGCGTATAATATACTAAAAACTGCCCTAGAGGAGGTTACAACTTGCGAAATACCGTCCGAATAATCCTGGCAGTGGGCTCGGTGATATTTGGGTTTTTATCAACTTATCTCATCATGAGCACCCACTTTCTGGATACGGTTGCCCCGGCACTGACCGTTGGGAGTGTTCGTTACATGGTCATGGCGGGAGGAAGCCTGCTTTTTGCCCTCATTTATTTTATTATTTTCCGCTTCCTGCTCCACCATGGCTCAACCCTAATCCAGACCATTGCAGAAACCATTTCTAAAAAATCACCGGCCCAGATCATCGGGGGCACGGTAGGCCTCCTGGTCGGCCTGGTCATAGCCTTTTTCATCTCGCAATTATTTAGATTTATTCAGATCAACCTGATCTCCACCTTGTTAGGCATTATTACCTATCTTTTCTTTGGCTATCTGGGTTCATCGATCGGGTTTCGTTTTATGGAAGATCTGCCACAGAGTTTTCCTGATTTTACCCGTAAATTACACGCTAAAAGTAAAGGTGGACCGGCGACCGGTACGGTGAAGGTGCTTGACACATCAGCCATCATTGATGGCAGGATCGTTGATATCAGCCGGACCGGGTTTATGGAAGGTGAGCTGGTAGTTGCTGAATTTGTGTTAAAGGAGCTGCGACACATTGCGGATTCGAGTGATGATCTGACCAGAGTCAAAGGCAGGCGGGGACTTGACTTCATTAAAGAATTACAGGATATCCCCGGGATCACATTGACGATCACATCGAAAGATTTTACCGAAACCAATGAGGTCGATATCAAGCTACTCAAGCTGGCACTTGACTTAAAAGGAGCAGTCATTACCAATGATTACAACCTGAACAAAGTCGCCAATTTACAAAATATAAAAGTCTTAAATGTGAACGACCTTTCAAATGCTGTCAAGCCGAATGCTATCCCCGGCGAGACGTTTATGATCGAAGTCATCAAACGGGGCAAAGAAGCGGAGCAAGGCGTAGGATACTTAAGCGATGGAACGATGATCGTCATCGATAAAGCGAAAAACCGGATCGGGGAAGAACTTCTGGTGGAAGTCACCAGTGTGCTCCAGACACCGGCCGGTCGAATGATATTTGCAAAAATAAAGGAGTAATCAATGAGCACAACTGAACGTGGCACCAACACACTCGATCGCAAGATTTGGAAAACAGTCACCAAAGGAATCGATATCGAAAAAATCCGCAATGTCCCGGTGGCAGAAAAGTTTATTATCGTAGAATACCTGAAACATATGCGCGGGGAGGCTGACTGGGCGATCGAGCACGGTCAGGAGAACATCAACCAGTCTCCGAATTATATCATGGGCAACAGCTATCGGCTGATGGCGGCGATGATCGCCAGACAGTATCCCGTCGAAGATATGCAGGCCGTGTCATGGAATTATTTAGACAACTTTAAGTATAGTGAAACGTACTACACTAAGTTTTCTATTGTCGCTCTGGGTACTTTGATGATTCGAATGGGAGTACCGGGAGATACCATTTTCCACATGTTATTAGGCACACTGGGCGATGATTTTTTAACCAAAAACCTGAAGTACTATGGTTATGTCCAGGCACTTGAGACAGAAGCTAAGTTTGCCACTGCGATCAAGTATAAAGATTATGAATTGAAATACCGCAAGATGAAGTATGATCTGATGGCGTTAAATTTGATGAATCAAGAGGATGGGATCGATGCTGTCGAGAACTACATCATCAATCATTCAAAAGATGACGACCTGAAGTTATTTTTTCAGCTGATCAAAAGAACCGACCCGGCATTTCGCAAGTGGCAGGTGTTGCAGTTGATTCAGGATGAAAAGGACTACAACCAGATGGTCATCACCGGGATCATGTCGATATTCCTGGAACGGGATCTGATGCTGAGCCATTATATGATGAACTCAGCCATCGGCAAATATTCGAACTTTGATCGACGGCCTGAAAAAGTCGAAGCCGAAGTTCGGGCTCGATATGAAGCAATGAAAGCCATGTTATAGACCTTGTTAATATGTTTTCTTGCCCGCAGGGGTGGTATATATTTCTAAAGTAAGGAGGAATAGATGGGAAGGATCAAAAACAATAAGGGCCTGATTATCGGTATCCTTGCCGGGCTGGTGGTAGTTATTGGTATTGTCACCAAGCTTGCTCTGCTACTGAAAAAGTTCAAAAAGAATTCCGACTTCTTCTTTTGGATGGACCAGGACGAACTCGATTTTGCCGGTGAAGAATTTGAAGATACCTGTATTTCGGCAGCACTCAGCTCGATCACAGTTGATCTGGCTGATGCCAAACCATCGGCAAATCCGATGAATTTGTGTCTCAAAGGCTTTTCCAGCAATCTGGATGTCATTGTACCAAAAGGTTGGAATGTTCAGGTTCAAGGTGAAAACAAACACTCCACAATAGAGAATGTTACATCACTCGATAAAGATAATTTCGAGCTTCCACTGTTATTTGTCAACTATCGGTTGAATAAGTCGATGATGAATGTCTATTATGCTTACCAGACGGATCAAGTGGATGATTTGACTCAAGAAGTAACGACTTTTGATGATGTTCCGGTCGAAGATAGCCTGTTAGACGACGTTGAGGCTAGCATCTAGTGATCGACGGCATCCTGAAATGCGAATTGTTTCAACATTTGACTGATACGCATATTCGCCGCCTTCTTGCGGAAACACCGCTTACGAAGGCGGTTTTTCATCCGGGTCAAATTATTTATCATGAAGGACAAATATGTGATTCATTGGCGATCATAAATTATGGCCAAGTCGACATCTCCCACCTGCTTTCTTCCGGCAAAGAGATCAGACTGGCTTTGCTGGAAGCCGGTGATGTTTTTGGGGAGGCTTTGTTGTTCGGGCAAAACCATAAGGTCCCGATCACGTTGAGAGCGGCCGTTGAAACAGAAGTTTTTTTTATCCACAGAACAGTCCTTCTCAGACAACTGATGCAGGACCAGACCGTATCTCAGAACTTTTTATCTCTATTGTCGAATAAGATCTTTTTATTAAACGAACGCATCCGATTGCTGGGACTGGATTCGATCCGAAAAAAAATCATCTGGTATTTGCTAAAGCAAACTTCAGATGATGTTTTTCAAACGCCGTTTAATCGTGAGGGTATGGCCCGCCATTTAGCAGTACCAAGACCCTCTCTTTCGAGAGAGTTGGCCAAATTGCAGGAGGAAGGCCTGATCGCTTACCACGGACGAAAGTTTCAATTACTTGATCGGACTCGATTGGAAAGCGAATTAGCTGAGTGATCAGCGTCGAATTCGATAGCCTCCGATGACCGGGGTGATATCACTAGAAGTGATGAAGGCCTCATCGGTATGATCCATAATAAATTGACTGACTTCAGAGATGTCTTTTCGTTTCACAATAACGATCAGGATTTTACGAGGTCTTAATCGACCTTGACCGTCGATCACGGTGACAGCATAGTCTTTTTGTCGCAGCTCATCCGCTAGTGCAATGCCTTCCGTCTCAGGTACGATGACATCGATCCGGGCATTTCCCAGCCCGATTCGTTCTTCCATGATCGAACCGATATAATTGCCCAGGGCGAAGCCGAGTGAGTAGGCGATGATCTTCCACGGGTCGCTTGTAATATCCTGCAAAACGATCGACACGACGATCAGCCAGATGATAATTTCAAAAAACCCGATAATGCTGCCAAAGAACTTCTGTCCTTTGGTTATCATTTTCAGCCGAATGGTGGTCATTGTCAGCTCAATTGTTTTGACGAACACGATCAACAGGTAGATTAATATATTTGGCATGTTGGATCTCCTTTTGTAACGGACAGATAACACTATGTAATGGTATTGAATTTGACAGGATATGTCAATCACTTTAGAGGGGTTTCAACACGAGAAACTTTAAGTCGATCGTCTCAGGAGGTTGAATGAAGCGAATTTTAGCGGGCCTACTGATAGCGGTATTTGTTTTGATCAGTTGTCAGGGACCAACCGGCAGTGAAACGATTGAAAAGGATCCCGTGTCAATTGAGCCGGTCACTCAGTCCAAACGCTTGCATTTTATAGAAAAATCCGATCCGCCCAGTCTTCACAGCTGGTATGCTGCCGATGAGCGGTCATTTTTAGTGCTGGGCAATATCCAATCCGGCCTGTTCAACATGAGTGCAGGGCAGGAAGTGACCAACGATCTGGTCCGCCAGACTTTAATATCAAAAGACGGTCGGACCTATACCTTCAAGTTACGATCGGCCGATTATGTCAATCACCTCGGGGAAATTGTTGCCCCGATCACAGCGGGCGATTTTGTCTATTCCTGGAAGAAATTAGCCGATCCTTTTGTAAGCTCGCCACATCACGGGTTGTTATTGACCGCCGGCATCAAAGGGACTCGGGCACTCCATGATTTAAGGAGCCGGCTGGAAGAAATTGAAAGCCAAAAGAAACGGATCGAAGAACTCGACATTTCTGATTTTGTGACTGATGAGACAGCCACCCAGCAGCAAAAATTCCGTGATCAGCAACAAGCCATGCACCAAAATCTGAATGAGTTGATGGAAGTGCTGGAAGAAGATTTTGGTTCGCTGGCTGAGGCTGAAAAAAGCATTGGAGTTATGATCGATCAACTTGGTATTCGAGCATCCGATGATTCTACCCTGGTAGTAGAACTTGAACGATCCGTGCCTTTTCTCAAAGAATTGTTGTGCTTTCCGGCTTTTTACCCGATCAACCCGACTTTCCACCAGGCACAGGGGTCGAAATATGCCACGTCGTTGGAGACCACCTTGTTTAGCGGACCATTTTATTTGAGCCGGTGGCAGTCAAACCAAAGGTTTTCTCTTGAAAAAAATCCGAACTACTGGGCAGCGTATGCCACGGCAATAGAAGGTGTCGACCTGAGCATCGACCGAGATATCACAAACCAAGGACTGGTTGAAGCGTATTTAAATGGTGATGTCGATTGGTCGCCACTCTCCGGTGAGATGATCGAGCGTTACGGCAACCGGCCGGATGCCCGGTATCGATTGGATGCCTCGGTAGTATATGTTGAAATCAATCAGACTTATCAAACTGATCGGCGGTATCGTCGTTTGTTGGCTGATCCGGAAGCTCGCAAGGCAATGCAGATGACATTGGATAAGATCAAACTGACCGATCAGGTGTTAATGAACGGTTCGATCCCGACCGACAGTTATTATCCGCACGGCTTTCAACAGTTGGAAGGACGTGATATTCGTTTACTTTATCCGGAATATGCCGACGGCTATCATGTGTTTAACACAAATACAGCCGAACAATTGTGGATGGAGGCGAAGGATAAGGTCGGCCTTGATTGGGTCAGACTGAAGCTACTGGTATCCGACAGCCCAAATACCGAAAAAGTAGCTGAATTTTTAAAGACCGAGTGGGAACGGCTACTTCCGGGAACCTCGATTGAGATACAATATGAAAACTTTTCGAAAAAATTGGATCTGGTCAACCGGGGAAATTTTCAATTGGCTGTCAGCTCCTGGACTCCGGATTATCCGGATGTTCGATCGTTTGCTGAGTTGTGGATGAGTCACAGTTTACACAACACGACCGGTTTTGCTGATGCCGGTTATGACAACCTGATCGATCAGGCTAAGTCGGAAAACTTTGCTCAGGAGAGTAGGCAAGTGGAACGAATGGGATTGTTACTTGAGGCTGAAAGAGTATTACTGGAAGACTATCAGACGATCATCCCACTGTATCAGAGGGGAGCGATCGATCTGCTCAATCCGGCAATCAGAAATCTGACAGTTCAGATCGTCGGTCCCAGATATCAATTTAAATATGTAAGTATAGAGGAGGAGTCAAGATGATAGACAAAAAATATATTCGGGTCATTGCTCTGGTAGTGCTCGGCGTAATGGTATTGACTACTATTTTATCGGTTGTTTTATGATTGAAGACATCCGATATCGCGGTAAAAAGATAGAAATCGATCAAGCGGGTGAAACGGTCATACTGCATGAACTGATCTTTTATCAACTGAACCCTGCGATTGGTGATGAGATCGATCTGAGCAAAGCGGTGTTTGATTCACAGATTGAATTTGCTTTTGAACAAGCGGCTAATTATGTTGTCAGTCGCTTGAAATCGTCTCAACAGGTGAAGCTCTATTTACAAAAAAAAGGGTTTTCAAAAGAGGTCGCTCAGGTTGCCCTGGATCGTTTGATCGATAACCGATTGATCGATGATCAGGAATATGCCCGGATCTATATTGAATCATTTTCCGGAGAACGGGGGCATCGGTATCTGAAACAAAAATTGCGCGAGCGGGGTATAACGGATTATAATTTACCGCAAGAAGACCCGGAGGTAGTTTGTGCCATACTGGAAAAGAGATGGGGTAATTCGGGGAAAATGGAGTTAAAACAGCGGCAAAAAGCGCAAAACTTCCTGTTAGGTCGCGGTTTTTCCTTTGAAACGATCAAAAAAGCTCTGGAAATGTACGAAAACAAGTCAAATGATGACTGATCACGTTTACATTATGTCCGATTTAGGGTATTATATACTTCTGTAGAGATAACATTTGGAGGAAAAATTGGAATATAAAATTCGCAGTAACGAAAATAGCCATGTCATTATTGATTACAGTCTCGACATGGCTGAATTTGAGCCTTATATTGAAAAGGCTTATCAAAAGAACAAAAGCCAGTACGCCATTGCCGGTTTCCGAAAAGGCAAAGTGCCGCGCAAAATACTCGAGATGCATTATGGTAAAGAAGTTTTCTACGATGATGCCCTCAACCTGATGCTGCCCGACCACTATGACAAGTCGATCGACGAACTCAAATTGGAGCCGGTGGCACAACCGACCTTTGAATTGGACCAACTTGATGATGAAGGCATTAAATACTATGCCAATGTTGTCGTTCGCCCCGATGTCAAACTCGGTCAGTACAAAGATTTTGATATCGAAGCACCTTCGACTGAGGTGACTGAAGAGGATATCGATCAGGCGATCGATCTTGAGCGCGAGAAAAATGCCCGCATGAAAACGGTCGATGATCGTGCTTCCAAAGAAGGTGATGTTGTTACGATCGATTTTGTCGGTAAAATCGACGGTGAAGTGTTCGAAGGCGGTAGCGGTGAAGGCTTCGACCTGACCTTGGGCAGCGGCCAGTTCATCCCCGGTTTTGAAGAACAACTGATTGGTAAAAATATCGGCGATGAAGTCGAAGTCGCGGTCACGTTCCCGGAAGAATACGCTGAAGAACTGGCATCGAAGGATGCAGTGTTTGACGTTGTGATCCAGGGCATTTCTGAAAAAGAACTGCCTGAGTTGGATGATGAGTTTGTGAAAGACATTTCCGAGTTTGATACCCTGGATGAATATAGAAGCTCAGTCAAGGAAAAGTTGACAAAAGAAAAGACGGATTATGCTAAAACTTTTGTTCAAAATGAATCGATCTCCCGGGCAATTGATGCCATGGAAGTGGAAATTCCTCAAGAAATGATCGATTCCGAGCTGGAGAACATGGTACATGAGTTTGATCATCAACTCAGTCACCAGGGTCTTGAGTTGGAACAATATTATGAATTCACTCAACAGACGGAAGAACAGCTGAAAGAGCAAATGAAGCCTGAAGCCCTCAATCGAATCAAAGGTTCATTGTTATTTGAAGCCGTGATCAAAGAAGAAGGTATCGAAGTCTCAGAGCAGGAAATCGATGAGGAAATCGACCGGATGGTCGAAGAGACCCAGTTTGAGCGAGATCAACTCAAAAAGATCTATGCTCAGGATGATTTCTACCATCTCAAGCAAAATATAAGTCTGCGTAAGGCTTCAGAATTGGTCGGTGGCAAAGCATGAATCTAATCCCATATGTAATTGAAAACACCCCGCGGGGCGAGCGCAGCTATGATATCTATTCCAGGCTGCTGAAAGACCGCATCATTTTCCTGTCGGGTGAGATCAATGATGATATGGCGAATTCGATCATTGCCCAAATGTTATTTTTGGAGATGGAAGACCCCAAGTCTGACATCCATTTGTACATCAACAGTCCCGGTGGCGTCATGTCAGCGGGATTTGCTATCCATGACACGATGCAGTATATCAAAAGTGATGTATCGACTATCTGTGTCGGATTGGCAGCTTCCATGGCATCTTTTTTATTAGCCAGTGGAGCCAAAGGCAAACGGTTCGCCTTAAAAAACAGTGAGATCCTGATCCATCAACCGCTGGGCGGTATGTCGGGTCAGGCGGAGGATATCCGGATCCACGCAGAACACATTCTGGAGTCGCGCGACAGAATCAACCAACTCTATGCCAAATACACCGCTCAAACTGTTGCTCAGATCGAGCGGGATACCGATCGCGATACGATCATGCGGGCTGAAGAGGCCTTGGCTTATGGTATCGTCGACGAAGTGTTAGATAAGAGGAAATAAAATATGAAAAAACAGGAACAGCACTGTTCCTTCTGCGGCAAAAGCCAGTCAGAAGTGCCCAAGCTTGTCACGAGCGATTATGCGGCTATCTGCAGCGATTGTCTGGAAATTTGTCTCGAGATAATCCAGGAAGATCTGCCGGAAAACATCTTGCCGGTCGAGCTGGATGAAATCCCAACTCCAAGTGAGATCAAAGACTTTCTCGATCAATATGTCATCGGACAAGATCATGCTAAAAAGGTCTTATCCGTGGCAGTGTACAACCATTACAAACGGATCCAGACCCGAGATGGCGATATGGATATCGACAAAAGCAATATCCTGTTGCTGGGTCCGACCGGTTCGGGCAAGACGTTCTTAGCCCAGACCCTGGCCAAGATGTTGCAGGTGCCGTTTGCGATTGCGGACGCTACCAGCCTGACAGAAGCCGGATATGTCGGAGAAGATGTTGAAAATATTGTGTTGAAGCTGCTTCACGCAGCTGATTTTGATATTGAAAGAGCTCAAATGGGCATCATTTATATTGATGAGATCGACAAGATCAGCCGAAAGAGCGAAAATGTTTCGATCACACGCGATGTCAGCGGTGAAGGAGTCCAACAGGCTCTGCTCAAAATGATCGAAGGTACCGTAACGAATGTCCCGCCTCAAGGTGGCCGTAAACATCCTCACCAGGAATTCATTCCGGTGGATACGACCAATATATTGTTCATCCTGGGCGGTGCGTTTGAGGGACTGGACAAGATCATCTCCCGGAGGATCGGTAAAAAGCAGCTTGGTTTTCATGCTACGCTGAATCAAAATGAACAGCCGATCGGCGAAGTGTTGGAGCAAATCGAATCGAAAGATCTGCTCGACTACGGGCTGATCCCTGAGTTCATTGGGCGTGTGCCTGTCATAGCAACTCTACATGAGCTTGATGAGGATGCCCTCAAGACGATCCTGACTGAGCCCAAGAATGCTCTTACCAAGCAGTATCAAAAATTGCTGGCGCTCGACGGGATCGAACTCAAATATGATCCGGTCGCTCTCGATATGATTGCTTCTCAGGCGCTGAAAAAACAAACCGGTGCCAGAGGCTTAAAAAACATCATGGAACAGGTCATGCTCGATACGATGTATGAGCTGCCGGGAAGTGACAAGAAACCTAAAACTAAGACCATCACGAAAAAAATGGTGGCTCAAATACTGGGAATGGATACCCAGCTGAAAAAAACATCCTAGGAGAGATATGGATAAGAAAACAATTCCATTGATACCATTGCGGGGTCTGATCATCTTTCCCAATATGGTACTGTACTTTGATGTCGGACGGGAAAAATCGATCCAGGCTTTAGAAGAAGCCATGCTACGAGATCAGCTGGTGTTTTTGACGACTCAGCGTGATCTTGAAGTGGAAGATCCTTCCCCGAGCGACTTTTATCAAATCGGCACGGTTGCCAAAATCAAACAGATGCTCAAACTGCCGGGCGATGCGATACGCGTCCTGGTGGAAGGCCAGACCCGGGCAAAGGTTGAAAGCTTTGTTCGGACAAATGATTACTTTGATGTTATGTACGAAGAGCTCAATGATGAAATCGATGAAACCGACATTGAAGCCATCGCGTTGGTCCGTACCATCAAAGAGACCTTTCAAAAGTACTCCAGTGTATCGAATAAAATACCTCCCGAGGTCGTGTTATCGCTGCAAAACATTGACGATCCGGGACGCTTCTCCGATCTGATCGCACCTCAACTGGGTGTCAGCATTGAAAAGAAGCAAGAACTGTTGGAAGCAGTCGATATTAAAGACCGATTGCGAAAAGTTTATGAGTTGCTCTTGCAGGAAATTGAAATCGTTGAGATAGAGCAGGACATCAATGATAAGGTCAAAAGCCAGATCAATAAGCTGCAGAAGGAATACTTCCTGCGCGAGCAGATGAAGGTGATCCAGCAGGAGTTGGGTGAAGACGAAGAGCCTTCCAGCGATGCAGATAAATTCATGGAGCGTTTAAACAGCCTGCGGCTGAAAAAAGATGTTCATGAAAAGATTGAAAAAGAGATCAAAAAGTTTTCCCGGATGAATCCGTCAAGTCCTGACTCGATGGTAACCAGAAACTATGTCGAATGGATATTGGACCTGCCCTGGAATAAATCCACCAAGGACCGAATTGATTTACCATTGGCCCGAAAGATCTTGGATGAAGACCACTATGGTCTGGAAAAAGTCAAAGAACGGGTGATCGAGTATCTTGCCATTCGCAAGTTGACCAATTCCTTAAAAGGCCCCATCATCTGTCTGGTCGGTCCTCCCGGTGTCGGTAAGACCTCGATCGCCAGTTCGATCGCCCGGTCGTTGAACCGAAAGTTTATCCGGATGAGTCTGGGCGGCGTTCGGGATGAAGCCGAGATCCGCGGTCACCGCAGAACGTATATCGGTGCGATTCCCGGTCGCATCATGACCAGTATCAAGGAAACGAAGTCGAAGAATCCGCTGTTCTTATTTGATGAGATCGATAAATTATCGTCTGATTTCAGAGGCGACCCGGCTTCGGCGCTGTTGGAAGTCCTGGACCCGGAACAGAATAAAACATTCCAGGATCACTACTTGGAAGTGCCGTTTGATTTGTCGAAAGTGATGTTCATCACGACTGCCAACACAACACAAACCATTCCGCGACCACTGCTTGACAGGATGGAAGTCATTGAGATCACCGGCTATACTGTGTTTGAGAAAGAAGAAATCGCCCGGCGATATTTGCTTCCTAAGCAGTTGAAGGAAAATGGTCTGACTGATTATGACGTCACGATTTCCAAAGAAGCCATGTTAGCAGTAATAGAAGGTTACACTCGTGAAAGCGGTGTGCGCGAACTCGAGCGAAAGCTTGCCCAGGTTCTGCGAAAAGTCGCCGCGATCATCGTTGAAAAAAATAAAAAGAGTTTTTCTGTCACTAAGAAAAACCTGGAAAACTTCCTGGGACCGATCAAATACCGCCGAGATGAGCGCGATGTTGAAAATCATATCGGTATTGCTACCGGTCTGGATTGGACCAGCGTCGGTGGAGAAACCTTGAAGGTCGAAGTCAACCTAATGAAGGGTAAGGGCAGCCTGTCCTTGACCGGTCAACTGGGTGATGTCATGAAAGAATCGGCTCAAGCCGGATTGAGTTATATCCGGGCGGCAGCTGATAAATTTGGTCTCAACGAGACCATCTTCAAGGAGTATGACCTGCATATTCACGTACCGGAAGGGGCTATCCCGAAAGACGGTCCGTCTGCAGGTATCACAATGGCAACAGCAATGACTTCAGCCTTGACCGGCAAGCCGATCAGATCGAATGTCGCCATGACAGGCGAGATCACGCTGAGAGGTCGGGTGTTACCGATTGGCGGTCTGAAGGAAAAAATACTGGCCGCTTCACGCTATGGAATAGATACCGTGATCATTCCGGCAGATAATGAATCGGATCTGGCTGAAATTCCAAAACAAGTCTTGAAAGGAATCACAGTCCATCCGGTCAAATCGATGGATGAGGTTCTGGAACTGGTATTGATAGATGAAAATCCGGCAGCTTGATTTTCTGGGTTCAGCTGTGGCAGAGGAACAATTCCCGCCGGCCGATCTGCCGGAAATTGCCTTTGCTGGACGCAGTAATGTCGGCAAGAGTTCGTTATTAAACATGCTGTTAAACCGGAACAATTTTGCCCGAACATCATCAACACCGGGAAAAACTCAGACCATCAATTTCTATCAGGTGAACAATCAATTTCGGTTTGTCGATTTACCGGGCTATGGATACGCCAAGGTGGCCAAAGTAAAAAAAGCCACCTGGGCGGCTTTTATCAACCATTACCTGGAAGCACGCGATAATCTGATTGATATTATTCTCCTGGTCGATGCCCGCCACGCTCCAACCGAAGACGATAAAATGATGTATCGTTACATCATCGAACATGGTTTTAGCGGCACGGTGGTCATGACAAAAACAGACAAACTGAATCAATCCGATCTGGCGAGAGCAAAGAAAAGGATCGAACAGGATTTACAGACCCAGGGACGAAGAATGTTTGCTACCAGTGCTTCAAAAACCAAAGGTAAGTATCGTTTTTGGGACCATCTGAATCAACTTTTTGCCAGTCATGGACTGGACATTATCGTAGAACGTCAACAGGAGATCAAATGAAACATGTCAAAATAACCTTAGAAGACGGAGGAGTGATCGAGCTGGAGCTTGATGAAACTGCTGCTCCGGAAACAGTTGAAAACTTTATCAACCTGGTCGAAAAGAAATTTTATGACGGCTTGACCTTTCACCGAATCATCCCCGGCTTTATGATCCAGGGTGGTGATCCGGATGGAACCGGCATGGGTGGACCCGGACACACCATCAAGGGCGAATTCAAAGCCAATGGTTTTGATAACCCGATCGTACATGAACGCGGCGTTATCAGTATGGCCCGTTCGATGAACCCCAATTCCGCCGGGTCTCAATTCTTCATCATGCATGAAGCAGCCCCCCATCTTGATGGCAATTACGCCGCTTTTGGGCGTGTGGTCAATGGCCTGGAGCATGTCGATGCGATTGCTGCCACACCGACCGGCGCTCAAGATCGACCGGTCAAGAAAGTTGTCATGAAAACGATCGAGCTGGTCGACTAAAAAAAGGATAAACCCAAAAGATTCCGTTAAACTAATGTTTTAATGGAATCTTTTTTTGTAGAATTCATAAGAACGATAAAAAACCAATGCCTTATTTCTTTCTGCGAAATGATACCAGTAATGATATAATTCAATATAATCATATGAATCGAAGGGCAGAAGGAATGAGAAAACTTCTAACTATATTATTGATAGCGCTTATTATCAGCTCATCATT
>JAAZLX010000165.1 GCA_012799095.1 Tissierellia bacterium | reverse complement strand
CATAACCACTGGTCGCCGCAACTACACCGGGTATCGATTGCATCAGCTTTTCGGTACCCCAGAAACAGCCTCCTGCGACATAAATAACTTTGACCCCGTCTTGCTCAATATATGTGTCATCCAGCGCATATCCATTTGTAATTTCTTCGCTTGCGACCGGATCATTATCTCCCGATGAATCACTTAAGCCGCAAGAACTTAAACTGACTAATAATAGCGCTGTTATTGTTAATTGCATTAGTCTCTTCATTTACCACTCCAGTTTGAGCAACATATATAACTCGTTAATATTATCGTCTCACAAGCGTGTGTTGACACAAATGCACTTAGCTTTTGGTCTGATTATACACCACAGGTGATATAGGTGATATATCATTGCATCGGCCTGTTAAGAGGTCTGCCATGATCGATCATATCGAACTTTTCTATTATATATTTCTTCCAGCCGTTACATGATTTTATCTACCATAATTCACCTTTTGATCAATCTTTTTTCAGGCTCATCATAACATTAATTATTCCCGAATCGACGGTCTGTCTTCTCCATTTACATGGTGTTGTGACACTGCTTTCGCGTGTTATTATCAGGCATTTAAGAAGTCCCGTTCATTTTTCAGCCTTATTTCCTTTATATTAAGAAAATCAAACCAGCGAGGATTACTACTCCGTGTCTATTCTGGGTATACGGTGTATAACGATAATTAGCATACGCTAATTAATGACCCTTCTTGTATTTCTGGTTATCCCTCACCGGATCGGCAGGAATACGACAATAAAATCATATTCTCATATGAGGAGGAATGAATGCAAATCGATAAATTCAATCCGCTTGAAGACAAAATGGTTCAAGTGATGGACGAAAATGGAGAAATCATCAATCCGGATCTTATGCCCGATCTGACAGATGATGAAATCCTGTCATTGTACAAAACAATGCGACAATCGCGCACGATCGATACTGTCGCCCTTTCCCTGCAACGTCAGGGCCGCATGTTGACCTATGCTCCCAATCTGGGTCAAGAGGCGGCCCAGGTCGGTTCGGGCTATGCTCTGAAAAAGACCGATTGGGCCGTACCGGCTTTCCGAGAACTGGGCATGTGGCTGATCAAAGGCTGGACACCGGACAAGATCCTGCAATACTGGTACGGTAGCGAATGGGGCAGTCACCACGGTGATGACATCCGTTTATTGCCCGTGTCAGTTCCGATCTCTTCCCAATTCCAACACGCCGTCGGAATCGGCATGGCCACCCGCCTGCGGAATGAAGATGACGTTGTGATGGCGTATACCGGTGATGGTGGTACCTCTCAGGGTGATTTCCATGAATCGCTCAACTTTGCCGCCGTGTATAAAACGCCGACTGTTTTTATTATCCAAAACAATCAATATGCCATCTCTGTCCCACGCAGCAAACAGACCGCCTCCAAGAACCTTGCCATGAAAGCCCTGGCTTACGGTATGCCGGGCATACTGGTAGACGGTAATGATCTGTTCGCCGTCCTGGCAGTCAGCCGGGCAGCGGTTGAATACGCCCGGGAAACGGGTCCGGTACTGATCGAAGCCAACACCTTCCGAATGGGAGCCCACACCACCTCAGATGACCCGACGAAGTATCGAACGGATGATGATGTGGCGCCCTGGAAGGCCAAGGATCCGGTCATCCGGTTGGAAAAATATCTGATGAAAAAAGGTGTGCTGACCGAAGAAGACATCGAATCGATCGGCCAGACATTTGAAAAAGAAGTCATGGATGCTTACAAATCGATCGAGCACACTTCTGACACCCCGGTCGAAGAAATTTTCTCTTATCATTATGAAGAGATGACCCCACAACTACAGGAACAGCTCGATGAATATCAAGCTTTTCTGAAAGGAGCAGAGTCTGATGTCCAATAAAATCAATATCGTTCAAGCTGTCCAACAAGCTTTACAAAATGAAATGGCTCTGGATTCGACAGTCGTGGTATACGGCGAGGATGTCGGAGTTGAAGGCGGTGTGTTCCGCGCCACAGCCGGATTGCAACAGGAATTCGGAGAAGGCCGGGCCTTCGATACACCTTTGGCTGAGTCGGCTATCGTAGGAACTGCTGTCGGGATGGCGATCAATGGTTTCAAGCCGGTCGTCGAAATGCAGTTTATGGGATTCATCTATCCGGCCGTCAATCAGATCGTCAGTCACGTGGCTCGCTTTCGCAACCGGACACGGGGACAACGTCATTTACCCATGGTGATACGTGCCCCCTACGGCGGTGGCATTCGAGCACTGGAACATCACTCGGAGTCAACGGAAGCGATGTTTGCCCATATCCCCGGACTAAAGGTCGTGATCCCGTCGACTCCATATGATGCTAAGGGTCTGTTGATCGCAGCCATCCATGACCCCGATCCGGTATTATTTCTGGAACCAAAACGGATCTACCGCGCATTTAAGCAGGAAGTCCCGGAAGATGCCTATACTCTTCCGATCGGAAAAGCGAAAGTGATCCAATCAGGCGATGATGTTACCGTGGTCACCTGGGGTGCGATGGTACCCGATGTTCAAAAAGCCGTAGCCGGTCTCAACGATATCTCGGTCGAAGTGATCGATTTACGAACGATCAGCCCGATGGATCGCGAAACCATTGTTGCTTCAGTTGAAAAGACCGGTCGGATCCTCATTGTGCATGAAGCTGCCAAGAGCTTCGGTGCCGGAGCGGAAATTATGGCTATCGTCAATGAAAAGGCCTTTCTCTCTCTGGAAGCACCACCAACAAGACTGACAGGCTTTGATACGATTTTCCCACTTCCGCGCGGAGAAGAGCATTATCTTCCGTCCCAGGCTAGGATCCAGCAAAAGATCCGTGAACTTGCAGCT
>JAAZLX010000026.1 GCA_012799095.1 Tissierellia bacterium | reverse complement strand
CGGTAGTCATTGGTTTAACATTTGCGTTTGTTTTTGATTATCTCCAGGAACAACCGGTAGTACAGGAGCAAGATCGTCCGGCAAACTCCCAGGCTATGACGGAAGTACCAGCCGTTCAACCGGTTGAACCGCGAGATGATCTGACCAATGAAGAAATGACCGTGGTAAATATCGTTGACCGATTGAAGCATGCCATCGTGTCTGTCAACACCACCGGCAGTCTGCGTGGCCAACAGCAACTATTGGGCACCGGTTCCGGTGTCGCCTTTGATCAAGACGATGATCATGTCTATATCATGACCAATCACCACGTCGTAGCCGATGGTAATGAGTTTACCATCGATCTGCAGGATGGGGGACCGATCCCGGCCGAACTGATCGGATCTGATGGTGATACCGAAATTGCCGTTCTGAAGGTGAAGAAGACGGATATCAAGGGTCAACTCGATCTGGCACCTCTCGGCCACAGTACCAGTCTAGTGGTAGGAGAAAACGTCTTAGCCATTGGCAATGCCTTGGGTTATGGTCAATCGGTCACCCGTGGTATCATCAGTGCGATCGACCGTGAGGTCGAAGGCTATCGCGGCGGTTATGCCTATAAAATGATCCAGACCGATGCGGCGATCAATCCGGGCAATTCCGGAGGAGCACTGGTCAACATGAAGGGTGAAGTTGTCGGGATCAACACCTTGAAGATCGCGGACGCCAGGGTCGAAGGCATTGGCTTTGCCATTCCGATCGAACCGGCCAGGGAAATCTCGACCAAACTGATGGAACTGGGTTATCTGCCCAAAACGTTCATCGGGGTGGTGTCACAGTATGTTGACCCCCTGACACTGAAACAATATGATCTTCCCCTCGGGACCATGGTCTTTTCTGTCTCGAACGGTTCGCCGGCAGAAAGAGCCGGTATCCGTCGCGAGGATATCATCATCAAAATTGATGAAACACCGACGCCTGATCCTGATACTCTGGGCTTTGTCATCCGCTCACATGAACCGGGCGATGCGGTAAAGGTCACGATTTATCGTGATGGTGAAACGATCGAACTCAATGTAATATTGGCTGAAACTACCGGGTAGTCAGTTTTGCTGACTACCTTTTTATGATTGGAGGTACCATGAACTATGAAAAATACTTATACATCGACTATGAAAATGTCCAGGATGTACAGACCGATGCCATAGATGAGACAATGCGAGTTATGATCGTTGTCGGAGTTAATCAAACAAAAGTCCCGCTGCAACTCGTCCAGCAGACTCAGCGTCTTGGTGAACAAGTGCAGTGGATCCAGGTCGGAGGACAGGGCAGAGACGCACTCGATTTTTTTATCGCTTATTATGTCGGACGAGATGTCTGCCTACGACCGGAAAACGAATATATCATCTATTCTAAAGATGCCGGCTATGACCCGTTGATCGATCATCTGAAAAATGAAAAAGTGAATATCAGCCGTATCGTCAGTTTTCAAGAGCTTTTACCGCGGATCAACAGTGCGGTCGACAAGGCACTACTTGAGAAAACGATTCAGAATCTGACCAAGGTGGCACCGAACAAACGCCCCAAGAAGCGCCACACACTGACCAAACATGTGGCAGCGCTTTTTCCGACCAAACCGACTATCGAGATCGAAGGTCTTATTGAGCAATTGTTTATTGATAAATTGGTCTATGAACAGAATGGCTTGATCCGCTATGATTTGGAAAAATTACCGCCGAGAAACAAGAAAAAGTAAACTTGTTTTGTTTTACTGCTGTCAACTTGAAAAAAATGTCGTACAGAAAAACCTTGCAGGCCACATTGCACAGTCAAATTAATTCTGATACAATAGGTGAGTAACTGCCGGCGTGATGGAATTGGCAGACGTGATGGACTCAAAATCCATTGGTGGCAACACCGTGCCGGTTCGAGTCCGGCCGCCGGTACCAAGAAACAGGAGCAATGATATGCTCCTGTTTTTTCATGTGGTCTTTTTTTGATCAATGGAAGGGAGTTATTAATAGTCGCCGGGTTGTAATTCAATCACCCACTTGTCATCATCCCACGAAAAAATTTCTGACAACTCAATTTCAACCGGTTTTTCAGGATCGATCAAAACAGCATCTTCCACCCCTTCTTGTCCGTAACCCGATCGAACATTCCTTTGACCAATACCTAAATCCAGATCGTCAGCCATTTTCATCGCAAGCTCTGATTCGATTCCATCCTGATAAGAGGTAAATGAGAAAACCAGCGTTGCCATGTGTTCATCCTCACTATTGTTTTTCCAATCATAGGTGATTTTGAGCAGTGGATTGCCTTCCCAGTCCTGGATCAAGTTAAAATTCTGGACAGTGATTTCATAATCACCCATGGCAATGGGTTGTCCTAGCACTATCTTTCGACTGTCTTCGACAGTAGGGGGTTGTTCTTTTTCTGGTTCGTCTGGGAGATTATTATCACTAACTTCTTCCGCTTCTTGCCCGATATTTTCTTCTTCTGAAGCCTCTTGGTTAGCTTGTTCACTTGTACATGACACCAACAGCACCATTAAAACAACCAACAAAAGAATGATAGCAACTAACTTTTTCATTACATCTCCAATCTGATAGCTTTGACTTGAGTTACGATCAACCTTAACATTCCAATATCTGAATCTATATCAGTTCATCCTAGGCTACTTCCTTTCCGGGAGAATTTACAGGCATTTTGGCATAGGCTATGTAGGATAAAATCATTTGTATGATCACAAACATGAAATATATCACCATAAACACAATGGATACAGTATAAAGAATTGCACCCACTAATATGAAACCTCTTTTATTTATGAAGTATCCCAAGGCGTTAAAGATCACTGCCATGAAAACACACAATAAATGAGGCAAAACTAAAGCAGCTGCAATTGCCGAACCGGCAGCTTCTGAACCACTTCCACCTTGAATGTTAGTGAAGTATACCACCAGGTAGATAACATACAGTAGACCAAGGACCAGTGAAATGAGAGCTAATTGGCTTTTTGTTCGTTTCCTATCTGTGACTTTTTTGATGGGTGTTGCGGCTTCAAAATTTCCATTCATACATTCCCTCCAGAAAAATTCCTTAGTAAGTTGATAGTTTTCACGTTGTCATCGAGTAAGCATGTTTCCGTAATGTCAGTGTCTGAGGATGGATCAATTGAGTGTCTGCAGAGAAAAGGATTCATAATCAGAGATAAAAATGGTGAATGTAAACCGAGGAAGGATCCGAATCATTCCTTGGGAAGAAGAGAGGTACTTATTGTCGAATCAGTGGGAACTATCACGGGTATGGCATACGAATTATTTCAGCGGGATAGGCGATCAAGCGGAAGAGGTGAGCCTATGCTGGGGTGGACATATACGAGGTGAAAAACAAGAGAAGATAATGACATCAAAATGGTTGAATCCAAGGAAGAATTCTTTTTCGCTCAAATATATGTTGATCAGAGTTTGGTATTGACCGGAATGGATTTGAAAAAAAGAACTGATACACAAAACAAATATAGTCTTAGGATTTGTATGCAGAGTAAAAAATATTTAGACCTATAACTGAACTAATTATCATAGAAGGCACATGTTCAACTCCATGCCTAAAAGGTCATATGTATGCGGTTATAAAATACTGGAAAAATAGAGGAATCTTGTATGTATGATTTGGTTTGAGGAACTTTAACGTATATTGATTACAAACGCCCTGTAGTAACTAAAACCCTTTTTTTAGTCTTAACTATTGCTAAGAAAGAGGTTTTAAAAGACAGACCAAAAGGAGGATGAACTTGGACTTTAAGAAGGTGTATTTAGACCAGCATTATCCGAGGATTTCTCCCCGAGTTTTTTATCGAGATATTTTTCCCCAAGGACAGCTTCAGGCAGAGGGGGAATCCGGCAATCTAAAATACAATGCGATTGCGGTCGAACTCTTTCCGGACGAGCCCAGCAAACGAAATAAACGCCATACCATTAAAGACGACTTAAATATGCTGGAGGAGCTGTTAACCAAGGAAAGCTTTATTATCATTGCCCCGATTAGTTGTGTCGGTAAGGACCGAAGCGCCAAAAACGCCCGTTTCATGGCATCGCTCTGGTATGAATTGGCCGAACCCTTTTTTACTAGAATCCGCTGACCTTGTGTAGAGCTTGAGGTGGAACGAAAGAAAGTTTCAATTTTAAAACTTATTTTTTTTGACGTGTTTTTTTGATAAAAGACAGAGCTATTACTACAAAAAATAAAATTGGTAACACATAATCTGGAAAAGGTTTTGGATTACCAATAAGGAAATTTTCGTAAATGTGACGCGGCCAAAATAAAATCGCCATTAGTGCGGCAAAAAACACTCCTAGCCAGCTACCAAAAATACCAAAGCTATATCCTTTTGAAATGTACACAACAGCACTTAAAATCAAACTAAGAGCTAACAACAATCCAACCAACATATAAGAAAAAATAATTATTTTTAAAAAATATAAAAACGGTTTCACCTTAATCCTCTATGGTTTTAAACATGATATTGTGAGCTATGTTTAGATTAAATTCCTCAAGCGAAACACGATCGACTGTTTGATCGTGTAAGTTGTACACGACTAACTGTTTGTCTAATAAAATATAACAAAGTCCTTTGTAAACAGTAAAGTATGGTGGCAATGCTTGTATGTTGAGATCAAAACCTAGCACATCCGAATTAAGGACGGACTGCTGCCCGTTCTTAAGATTTATAAATGTCCAGGCATAGTCGTGTAAGCGGGTAAAGTCATGAAAAACAACGAGATAATTATTCGAATCTTCATAAACCAAGTCTTTAGGATAATTTGTATCGAGTTCTAGTATTTGAGAAATCATAGAGTCGCTGGTCAAGTCATAGGTCAAGATTTGGTTACCTGGTCCAGCGTCTCCTGATGGCAAAATCCCTTTGGTGGTTTGACTAATATAGAGAACATTTTTTCCCGTTGTCATTTGCGTATAACCACCTTCATAAAATTGCAAATCTACGTCAGATGTGATGTTAAAATCGTGATCCATCTGCCATAAGCGGTTTTCAACATAACCGTGTTTTTTCCCGTCTGGGAACAGTGCGATAAGAACATATAACTTATTTCCGACCGGAACAATTTGGTTTGGCAAAGTAATTCCCTTGATGGAAGGGATTGCTTTTGTTAAAACTAAGTCTAAATCTAAATTGTATTTTTCAAAAATAATTTCGTTTGGAAATACGGAGGTTACATAAAAAAAATTCTCGTCAGCAACGCATGAATAGACATCATTTGATGTGTGTCTGACAGATTTTACGGAATAATTATTTGGGTTAATGCGAGCCAAATAAACTTTCATTCCTTCACCAACAGATGTTTTGGTGAAGAAATAGTCGCCAGACTTCCAAAACATGTTTTTCCAGTATGCGACTCGATCTTCGTTTCTTTCATGAGACCGGACTAATGTAATTCCAGAGCTAGGAGTCTCGTTGTTATTCCAGCGAAAATAATATACAGTATTCAAATCTGTGATAATAAAATCATAATCGTCTTTTGAAATTGAAACGGTTGTGCATCCACCCCCAAAAAGGAGGGTGCACAAGAAAACGAACAATATAAGTTTTTTGCAAAGAATTGACGGCCTCAACATCAGTTTTTCCGGTACATTAAAGTTACTTGTGAATTATCTAGAATTTCCCACGGCGAAATCCAAGCAACCCAAGCGAGAGTGTCTAGGTTCACTCCGCATTTTTCTAAATATGCTGCATATACTAGCTGTGAACAATAAAACTTCTCTCTATTTCCCAGTGCAATGGGAAAACCATAAGGTTTGCCGATTTGTTGGCAGGCCCAGGTTGCGGCAAGCTGATCTTCATAAACAGTGGTGTTTGTTACTCCGACCTGCCAAACCTGTTTATCTGGAAATCGACTTGCCCATTCGCCATATACGATTTGTACCCCTGCTCTAGGGTTTGCTTCCACGGTGGCATAATAGTAAGGAGCTATAGCTATTAAACCAGCATGGCCGTGGTTTAATATGAAGGTGGTTGCTTCTGTTATGCAAATAACTCCGTCTCTCCAACTCCAACTGCCGACGGATGACCGAAGAAAATTAGAATTTGAGCCTGAGCCTAATTTGAAATCACCTTGAACGGGAGCACTATTAGCCCTGTTTTTAATTTCTTCTATGCGAATTTGTTCTTGTGGAGTGACGCCAAAATATGTAGGTGTGGTGTCCGCAAATGCGATACTTAAGTAAGGAAACAACATAATAAACAGTAGTAAAACCCCGAGTAGCGATGTGCTTTTTCTCACGTTTTCCTCCTTGATATAATTGTGTTGTTTACCAAAACATACTCCTAGTACATTATGTTACAATATTACAATAAATATTCAACGATGTCAAAAAATAAATGGGTAGTGTAAAGAGTTTTGTGTAAACGATCTTGTAGTGTAGATAGAAACAAAGGTCAAGGCGAGTAGTTAACGGGCCGAGGAAAACATCTCCAGGAGTTCGTATGTTACGTGACTCCAACCGCGATGCTTTCGACCTTCCCATTTGGCATTACATTCTAGAAAGCTGGCACATGCCGTTCTCTCCAAGGCATCTTCGTGGGGGAACTGCTCCTTGCTTTTCGTGATTCGCTTGAGCCGTTTATTGATGCTCTCTGCCAAGTTATTCGTGTAGAGAGATTTTCTTATCGACTCTGGGAAAGCATAATACGAAAACAGGTTATCCTTGCCTTCAAACATGGAGACTACCTTGGGATAACGTCCGCTCCATTCGTTCAGAACATCCTGGAGGCGCTCGTGCGCCTGTGAGAGTGACTCGGCCTGATGGACCCT
>JAAZLX010000164.1 GCA_012799095.1 Tissierellia bacterium | reverse complement strand
TTGGAATTTAGAACCTCACCGAACGGAAACCAACCCGTGGTCTTGGAATATGATTACCAAACGATGCAACCCTTAGCGAGGATTTGTTTCGAAAATTTCCATTATTTATGCTCTGGCTTTAAACAACAATTCTATAAGCTAATTTACAGGAGGTAACACCAATGAAACCTAAAAAAATCATATCTATTTTATTAATGTTGAGCATATTAACTTTTGTTTTTTCATCTAGTACGTTGGTTTCTTTTGCTGATTCTGGTCATTCATTGGAAGAAAATCAAGAATCCATCATTTCTTCATTAAACGAACTAGGGTATGAAGTTAGATTTATCAGCGAAGAAGATTTCTATCAAGTTATGCAAGGAAACAGTAGTCATATACTAATCGATAGTGGAGAGTATCAAGTTAATGCTGTACCAGTGATAGTGTGGGTAATAGTAAAATACATTGCTAAAGCGTTCATATCTAATGGTATTGTTTATGCCGTATCGGGAGAAACAATAGGAGGATGGGCCATAAAGGCGGTTGATTGGCTACGTGAATCGATACATTCACTATTAGAAATACATATGCCAAATGGGACTACTGTATCATATGCTATAACAACTAGCGGATGCGTACAACGGCATCCAAGTGGCGTGCTAGATTGTCCTTACTAGGAGGTTTGTTTAAATGAAAAAATCCGATATAAAAAAAAGCACAATATTTATTTTAGCTTTAGTTGGCACTATAGTAGGGCTTTTGTTATTTGAGCTGGTGGTCTATTTTTTAAGATAGACTCGCCCTTAAGATGGTGGTCTGCCAGTAAATTAAGTCAAAATGTATACTTAATTTGCTTGCAACTCCTCCTTCTGCCCTAAAAAAACAGGCAGTAAAACACAGCTGTTTTACTGCCTGAACATTTTTTAGGTTCTACAACATTTGGTGTTGGTGAGTAATCACTGACACTTTTCGTTTATGCAGAAAAATAATTGAGACATAAGCAAAAGTTCTTTAGAATAGAGTTACCACACTACTTTCAAAAGGAGCTTCTACTATGCCTCAGTCACATTATATCGAAAACCTGCTGGATTTAAAAGATACAAATATCGAGATCCTCTCCGAAGTCCCTATCGAACATCAAATCATTCGAAACAAAGCCTGTAAGGTCCTGGCTGCCAGGCTGTCTCCAGCCATTGAAGCTTGCCATGCTTGTGGTTCTTTACCTGATCAGGTCATCAAGCATGGAACAAAAACATCACTGGTAAAACTTTGCTCTGTCACTGGATTCGATACCTACCTGCGGCTCAAGAAGCAGCGCTACTACTGCAAAAGCTGTCACAGCACCTTCACAGCGAAGACCAAACTCGTCCGTAAGGGTTGCGTTCTTTCACAGCCTCTCAAGACCGCCATTCTGCTCGAAGCACAGCACATCCGCTCGGAAAAGGATATTGCCCGGACCTTTGGGGTCTCTCACCAAACCGTTCATCGCCTGATTCTTCAGCCACAGCTTCAACGGAAAACATCTTTCGATTACCTGCCCAGTTTCCTCAGCATGGATGAATTCAAGTCGGTGAAGAGTGCTCAAGGTGCCATGAGCTTTATCCTCTGCGATGCTTACAATAAGGAGCTGATTGACATCGTG
The DNA here is from genome assembly GCA_012799095.1 of Tissierellia bacterium. GTDB lineage: Bacteria > Bacillota > Clostridia > Peptostreptococcales > Acidaminobacteraceae > DUPT01. The sequence goes on along the minus strand of JAAZLX010000164.1, from coordinate 6,068 downwards.
GAGGACCGGCGACTCCCGTCACTCATTCGCTACTTCCATCGCTATGACCTTCAGGTCCGAAAGCGGGTGCGTGGCGTTGTGATCGACATGTATGAGCCTTACATTCAGCTCATCAAGCAGTGCTTTCCGAATGCAGAAATCATCATCGATCGCTTTCATGTCGTCCAGCATCTCAACCGTGCCATGAACCAACTACGGATTCAAACCATGAAGAAGTTCCCCATCCATTCGGTGGAATACAAACTACTTATGAATGCTAGTCTAAAACTGAGCCACTTTCAAAGAAAACGCTAGCTTGAAAGTGAGCCACTTGAAATAACATCTGTCACAGTCTAGGCTGAAGACAGAGGTGACAGGAGTGGTAATAACAGTGAAAGACTATAAAGAAATCCGTCAAATGTTTCTGTCTGGCATGAGCCAGCGCGCCATTGCGAAAGCCAAGCATATTTCACGAAACACCGTAGCTAAATACTGTGCTGGTGAATCCGTGCCTTGGGAACGCACCCCCCCCAAGAGAGCATCTACCATTTGTACCCATGAGGTCATCGCCTTCATCCAGGATTGTCTGGATGAAGATGCTCGAGAGAATCTCAAAAAACAATCCCACACGGCCAAGCGGATCTTTGATCGCTTGGTGGCAGAAAAAGGTTATACCGGCGGTGAATCCACCATCCGAGGAAAGGTTCGCGAGCTCAAGGCTACGTTACCACGAGCGTTTGTCCCGTTGGCCTTCTCGCCGGGAGAAGCCATCCAGGTGGACTGGGGGGAAGCCAAGGTTTATTACCGTGGGCAGAAAATCACAGTATACTTATTTTGTGCCCGACTCTGCTCGAGCTGTGCCCCCTTTGTGATCGCTTATCGTCGACAAAACGAAGAGAGTTTTCTCGACGCGTTCGTAAAGATGTTCCAATTCTTTGGCGGAGCACCGGAAAAGGTCATCTTCGACAATGCCAAGGTAGCGGTCAAAGAAGGTTTCGGAGCCCACGCAAAGAAACAGGCCGGCTATACCGCGTTGTCCGCTCATTATGGCTTTGACGCCTTGTTTTGCAACCCTGCAGAAGGCCATGAGAAAGGCCTAGTGGAAGGCTTGGTCGGCTGGGCTCGCCGAAATATCTTGGTACCCGTCCCCCGAGTAGAAACCATGCAAGAACTAAATGAGTTGCTACTTGAGCGCTGCCTGGAATACCACGCTCATCGAATTCAAGGGAAACCAGACACGGTTGGAGAGATGTTCCGACAAGAGCAAGAAGTTCTGAGATTGTTGCCAAGCTATCCCTTTGAAACGGCCAAATGTAGCCATGCTCGCGTCAATGCCTTTGCTACCGTCCGCTTTGCTACCAATGATTACTCGGTCCCGGTCACTTTTTGTGGCCGAGAAGTGAGCATCAAGGGCTATCCGGAAGAGGTCCAGATTTTTTCGGATGGCGAATGCATTGCCAGTCACGAAAGAAACTTCGGGAAGCATACGCCGACCTATCAGCTGGATCACTACCTTCCCTTGCTAGAGCGTCGAGGGCGCGCCGTATGTAACGCCGCCCCGGTTCGACAAAATTTACCGGCTCCTTTTTTGGCGTGGTTGAAAGAGCAGGCTTCAGACCATAAAGAGTTGATGCACCTCCTGCGCGACTGTGTGGCGCAAGGCTGGGAGAATGTTTGGCATCATCGGCTCCCCTCCGTACAACCGGTCATTCAGGATGTTATTACCGTGTTACCAGTCGATCTCTACCGCTACGATGAGTTAGCGGCAAATCCGCCGAGGTCCCACCATGCCGGTTAATCCAATAGCGGATCAAATCCGGCTCTACGCGAGACACCTAAGAATACCCACCTTTGCCGAGTATCAAGATATCTTACGCCGCATGAAACCAGACGACACCTTTGATGAGCTTCTCCTTGAATGCATGAAGGCCGAAAGCATCCAGCGACAGGAAAATCAGAATCGACGTCGATTGAAGGCTGCAGCATTTCCTTATCACAAGGTGCTGGACGACTTGGATGTCACTCGTTATGCCGGATCCATCAGTGCCCTGTTTCTGAATGAGCTGGCCAGCTGCCAGTTCATCACCGACAAAAAGAATATCGTCATGATTGGCAATCCCGGCCGAGGCAAAACGCATCTGGCGATTGCCCTGGGGCTCAAAGCCTGTGCTCTAGGTTTTGACGTCCTCTTCAAAAACGCAGCCGCTCTTTCGACTGAGCTGATGGAGGCCAAGGACAACTACACCTTGGGAAGACTGGAAAAACGCATTCAGAAGGCGGAGTTGTTGATCATTGATGAGCTTAGTTATATCAGCTTTAACCGACACCAGTCGGAGTTGTTATTCAAAGTCATTTCCGAGCGGACGGAACGTGGAAGCGTCATCGTGACCACCAATCTTTCCTTTTCTCAATGGACAGAGTTGTTTGAAAACACGGCTATGGTGGCGGCACTGGTGGATCGTCTAACATTCCAGTCCTATATTCTCGATATGAACGGCGAGTCCTATCGGCTGGAACAGTCCTTGAAAAATCGAAAGTAGTCGAGGTGGATCACTTTCAAGCTAGCGCTGGTGGCTCACTTTCAAGCTAGCGCGTGGCTCAGTTTCTAGTTGACATTCACAAACTACTCAAACGAAACTGGCAGTTATTCTTGAAACCCTATGAAGAGCTCAGTGAACGGTATTACCATCACCGATTGCTCGGGAAGTGGATGAATCATCGCGAACTCGTAGAGCTGATACTCACGACCGATGAGACGATGAAAGACAACTGGATGGCTTATCAAAACCTCATTACCACCTTTTGTAGCCGCGATGAGAAACGCTTCTTCGCATGGCTTGACCACTATTCAGACAAGGTTCATCCCCTACTACAAACGGTGCTTGAGACCTTTCGCAAGCTGACACCGGCGATACGAAACTCCTTCCGTACCAAGCTGACCAATGGTTTCGTGGAGGGGATCAACAACAAGATTAAAGTCATCAAGCGTATTTCCTTTGGGTATCGATCCTTTGTCAACTTCAGAACTCGCATCATGATTTGCTTTACTCTCACCAAAAAAACAGCTCAACCCCTTGTGGTAGGGTGAGCCGTTTTGGTGCTTTATTCTAGCGTACCAACACTATTTGTTAAAGAGCCATTTTTTATTACATATCACTTGTAACAACTACCGTGTTGTTATTGCCTGAAACGGTTCCTTTTAACCAACAATTTTTTTGAAATAATCCACCTATTCCGACAACATCAAAGCTTAGCATACCATGGCTATCACCTTTGGTAAGAATATCATTTACATATTTCCCGCCAAAAGTAGAGATTGATTTATTATATGCGGAAGTGCATTTGTTATTCGTTACAGTCATTACAAAACTCGCTTTAATAGTGATTCCATCATAACTAATTAACCACGAATTGGATGACAGTGTGCCGTATGCATTTGTATTATACTTGTTGTTGTCAAAAGGTGATATTGATATAGTGTATTCGTCTCCGTTGCTATCATTTCCCGAAAATGATTGGTATGGTATTTTATCTAAATCATCAAAAACAATAATATGTTCTGTATCTGATTTTGTCTCATTGTTTTGTAATGATCCCTCTGCAAAAGAAACCACACCACTTGTCATTATGAATAACAACATTAAAAATATTCCTGTTTTTCTCATCATTTCTACTCCTAACGTTAAAATTTGTTTTTCCATAACCTTATTAAAAGCCATATTGCCAGTATAAATACAGTTATAATAAAAATTATAGAAAGAAAAAGTATTGTCGTAGCCCCTCTGTTAAAGTAAAATCCCAACCATATTGACGTTGCAATTATAAAAACCCATAATACAATGCGTTTGTTATTGTACTTTTTTTTTACTGGATCTGTTTCTTTCTCTTTTGACTCCTCCTTTTCTAAAACATCAGATAGCAAATAATCTGTAGAAACTGACAGTATTTTACTCAGCTGAACTATGTTTTCAGTGTCTGGAATGGTTAAGTCTAATTCCCATTTAGACACCGCTTGACGAGACACCGTTATTTGTGAGGCTAAGTCCTCTTGTGATAATCCCTTTTCTTTTCTTAAATTTTGAATCTTTTGACCTAGTGTCATTTCGCCTCCTTATACCTAAGATAGAGCTGTCCATCATAGAAATCTACCACAAGAACATTGAATATGCGCAACCTGTAGTTGCATATTCTAGTATTTTTCTAGATTTGCTATTCTTTCTGGCGTTGGTGGGTGAGTCTGATTTAATTGATCTAACAACCCCCTGGGGGCTTTATAATTGATTTGATCAAGCAAATAAAACCATTCTATGGCTTCCTCTCGATATCCTATTACAGCGGCTATTTCATCGCTTCTAAATTCACGAGAACGGCTTCCAAAACGAGCAATATATAATCCCATACGAACCCACAAACGATATACATTCATAATTCCTCTTGCAATACCAGACAATAAACCACTTGTCAAAAACAACGTAAATATCAGCACGAAAATTGCAATAATCACAAACATTGCTGATGCATTTATTAGAGACCAAAACACAGCATTAACAGAAGCCATATATAGAGCATTCCAAAGATAATCATTGCTAGCCAGGCCGTATTCATGAGCCATTATGGATTGTAATACCCGTGGTTTCACGCTTTGGATTAAACCACGGGTGATCCCTAGTTTATTTCTACCAACAGCATATGCGTTCATTTCCGCTCGATCGACAACATAAAGATTTGCTAAACGGGCATTAGGATAATATGATTTTATTTTTTCGTATACTTCCAAGTGTAATGGTGACAGGTAGCCCTATTCTCTGGCTGTTAATTTGTCCCTCATTCCAAGACGTTTTGATTCTAAAAACGTTCCAATGGGGGATATGTGATATATGAAGGCTATTGCAAAAATAACAGAAATCGTTATCAAGTGGGTTCTTCTTGAGCCATAGACTTCCCCAATATTATAGTTCATACCTTCAACAAATGACTGCACGCCCCAACTGTTGACCTTATTTAGAATCCAATAGGCAATATATAAATTCAGCGCAATTACTATTAGATAAAAAACGTTAAAGCTATCATTTCTTGGTTTCATTTTCCCTCCTTAAGAGACGTTAACAAAGCGACACGTGAATTTAACTGGTTCTCCGCCGTATTGTTTACTTACAAAAATTCCCGTTTTAAGTGGAAGGTTTTTGATTTCGTTAGGGTTGACTACGTATTCTTCTACTAATCTTGTTGTTCCCATTCCAGTATTTCCATGATAATCATCAACTTGATGTGTTCTACTCACTGTTGTCCTCGTGCCAAATGTGTTGGCCAATGTTTCCGCTCCTGTGCTTTCATTCACCTTAAATACAATATAGTTGTGGCAATTCTCAATGATTTGTTTAGTTAAAAATTCAGATGTTTTATCTATGTCGGATAGACTTTGAACCGCTGGTATAACCTGAACACTGGCTGAGCGTGCTTTATTCAATAAATTAATCACTTGATCACTTACATAAGTTCCTAGCTCGTCAAACAAGAAAAGCGATCGTTTGCTGTGCTCCTGTTTTAGAATTTGAGCAACACATTTTTTTGCGTCCAAAATGACCAAATTTCCTAACGAACGACTAAATTCAGCGTATTCAAAATTGTTGATAAGAAAAAGAATAACTGCATTTTCACGATATACTTTGAGAATGTCAACACCCTCATCTGCTTCCGCAAACATCTTTCCGCCTGTACCTTCTGCCAAAACCGCAAAACGTGCTACTGCACTATTAGCAATATCGGCTGATGATTTCATAATATCCATAAACATATGAGCCTTCTCTTTGTCAATCACATAGTATAAAATATCTTGTGTAAACTCTGAACCCATAGTATAAAATATCTTGTGTAAACACTGAACCTCCGAAAAAGATGCAAAAGAGGATCAACTCTTATAGAATTTTGTTATCACAGCAAAACCACTACACGAAGGAGACCTTCTCATGCATGATTTTACCACAGAATTAGCCCACTGCCTTTCCTCTGGCATGGATGTCACAGAATTGTTTCGCAGCCATCTGGAGAAAGCGATCAATCACCTACTCGAAACTGAGCGAACCGCATTC
>JAAZLX010000163.1 GCA_012799095.1 Tissierellia bacterium | reverse complement strand
CTTGCATCCAGGTGTAATCCATCGGATCAGTCATGCTAATGACTCTGTCAAGCCAGATGAGTGTGCGATAGGGATCGTAAACCGCTAATTGTTGGGCATCGATTTGTTCCGAAAAAGGCTGCCAGACGGCTTCTTCATCGGCAAACCAGGTCCGACCGCTGAATTCGGTAAAGACACTACCTCTGAGATAAAATGATTCGGCCGGTCCATAGACCGTCAGATATGGGTCATTGCGACGATTGATCAGACCGTTAATCGGACTCGATGTTTTGTCATAGCCTCCGCCGACCGTGAACAGGCCACGACGATCACCCTCAAAGGTCCGCCGAAACGGTTCATCCAATTCGTTGACCCAGCGTGATAAGCGGTCGGAAAAGAAGTAACCCGACGGCAGGACCTGACCCAGACCGATCGTCAGTACCAGGAGTAGAAGGATCGGGACCAGATCGGGCCGCTGAAACAGATTGTTTCCTCCCCGTCCGAAAAATCGGCGACGTGAAGCCACGATCAATATAGCGAACAGACCAAGACTCAACCAAAGCAGCCAGCCATTACCTGATAGTCCCAGCTGGAAAAACAGCGGAGCTGCCAGACCGACAAAGGCCAGCAGGTACCATCCCAGACGCCACAGTACGATCACACTGAAGAGCGAGGATACGATAGCGAACAAGCGCAGAAAATAACCCGTTTCCGGTGTGAGGTAACTCCGAATGCCGACAAAATAAAGCAATGCCCTGACGGTGGCTTCCGTTTCCAAAAACAATCTGCTTTCAAGAAGTGATTTCATGTTGTCCGGCTGGTTCATCAGACTGAGTCCAAACAGGACCAGACCGGCCAAAACGACCGTCAGCGAGGTTCGGGGAAAGCTCAGTATCAACAACCAGAAGGTCATCAGGATCAATAGGTAGACCGCTTGATTGGCCCAGGAGAAGGGAAATTCCGTTACCCCCGTCAGCAGTGCACTCAGGGCCAGGGCATACAACCAGCTGGCCAGACCGTAGACGATGACGTTTTTCCAATAATCCGGGGTACGCTTAGTCATCATTCTCCCCGTTTCTGGGACGAACCACCACTTCAAGGCCGTCATATTGAAGTTCCTTCACCAGTTCCTTCTGCTGTTGACTCAAGCCATCGCTCAGGATTTCCAGCAAGACTCCCCCACTGGTCCGTTGCAGTTCAGATAATTCCCGGGCACTATCCTGATCGATGGTACTGGTGGCGATATAGAAGACCAGCGAACTACGTTCTCCGATGTCACCTGCCAGTTGGACGACCAGGGGCACATGTTTTTTCGGTGCGACCACCGCTAGTTGGCGGCGCAGTGAATCGAACCGGTCGAGTCCACGGACAGTCTGAACCAGGACGTCCGGTTCATGAGTGACAAGTGTCACCTGAAAGTCATGATATAGAAAGCCCCGGATCTCAGCAGCGACCCGTTCCAGCAATTCATCGCGATAACTCAGACCGGCTTCGTCGTTGTTTGATAGCTCCGGCAGTTCCACCAGAACGTGGACTGATTTTTCCTGCGCTTTGGCGTATTGACGGACCATCCATTCCTGTAACCTGGCCGACAGCTTCCAGTGGATCAGGCGCATGGAATCACCAGCCATCATTTCACGCATATGATCGATCTCATCGTGATTGGCCTCGCGTCCGCTCGATTGCAGTTGCCCGAGTTTGATCAGATCGCCGAATGGACTCGGTTGACTCAACGAGCCGTGAACGGCCGGCAGGACATAGACCGGGCTTAGCGACTGATTGGCTGTCTGTTTTAGAGGCAGTCGAAATAATCCGAATAACGACAAATAACCGAGTGAAAACCCGGGTGGTTGTTGGATACCGCAGTGACGGGTGTCGACCTGAATATCGATGGTCTCATTCGTCTGGGGCGGCATATGGATCATTTTTTTGTCGGGATTTCCATGGTCGGATGATTTCTGGGTGTAGTCCAGAAAATGAGTCCGGTTGCGATCATCATTTACCAGCTGCAGCTGCCAGGAGGCGGCTTGTCCCCGTTGTACCATCTCATCGCGAGCCTTCACCCGCAGTCGAAGTTTTTTGAAAAATACGTCATATAACAGACTGACCGGAGCCAACAGGCAGATAAAAAGAACTAGGTAGGGTGAAAACAAGCGCTCTTGTAATTGGCTGACTCCTATGGTCGCCACAACCGCTATCACCCATAGAACAAAACGGATCGTCATCGTCGGTCTCGTACCGGGACCTGCTCGACAATTTGAGTTAATACATCATTGACACTGACCCGACGCAATCGACTGTCGGGCTGTAAAATGATCCGGTGGCTCAGCACTACCTGAAGCAGCGCCTGGATGTCATCGGGCCGGACAAAATCTCTGCCATGGAGTAAGGCACGGGCTTTGCCACCGGCCAGCAGCATCTGGGATGCCCGCGGACTCATGCCGAGCATGACGTCGGAATGACGTCGGGTAGTCTGAGCGATCTCAGAAACATATTGCATGATGACCGGGGCAACGTGGACCTGCTTGACCATTTGGCGCATCCAACTGACTTCTTCCCGCCGCGCCACCGGCCTTAAATGATCCAGATCGAATTCTCCCCCGTATAATTCCAGGATCTTGATTTCTTCTTCGATCGAAGGATATCCCAGTCGCACTTTCATCAAGAAGCGGTCGAGTTGAGCTTCCGGCAAGGGATACGTACCCAGGTATTCGACCGGGTTTTGGGTCGCCAGGACCATAAACGGCTGCGGGATCTTGTAAGTTTTGCCGTCGACTGTCACCTGGTTTTCCTGCATGACCTCCAACAGAGCTGATTGGGTTTTCGGTGAAGTCCGGTTGATTTCATCAGCTAACAGGATGTTTGTCATGACGGCTCCGGGTTGAAATTCGAACTCGGTCGTCTTTTGATTGTATAAATTGAAACCCGACACATCACTTGGCATGATATCGGGTGTAAACTGAATTCGGTTAAAAGAAAGATCAAGGGAGCGGGCCAGTGCCTGAGCCAGGGTCGTCTTGCCGATCCCCGGAACGTCTTCGATCAGCACATGTCCTCCGGCGGCCAGGGCGATCAACAGGTGCTCGATCACCTGTGATTTACCGATGATCGCTCGTTCGATGTTCTGTTTGATATCAGACATCAGTCCGTCAAAATGTGACAAATATTCTTGCATGTTAACTCCCTTCCAAAGTTTATTTTAACATGATTGCCAATTTGATTCCGTTACATAATATTCTCATTATTCTTGATTTCATTGAAAAAACTCCCTGCTTTAGGGTATGAATAAGTGAAGGAGGTGCCTATGAAACATTTAATCACAGCCGATGATCTCATCGGTCTGATGGCAGATAAGACAGACCTGGCAGTGTTTGATTGCCGTTTCAGTCTGACTGATCACAATTATGCCAGGGTGTCCTACCTTAAGGAGCATATCGAAGGTGCTTACTATATCAATCTCGAGGATGATTTGAGCGGTCACAAGGGAATTCACGGTGGCAATCATCCCTTTGCCGATCCGACAGCACTGAAGGTGTTGTTGGAATCGTTTGGAGTGTCCAACGATACGATGATCGTCATTTACGATCACGGTGATTTTAACGGCCCCGCCCGGATGCTGTCACAATTGTTACATGCCGGATTGAGCAACAGCTATATCCTGACGGGCGGCATCAACACATACAAGGCGGCCGGTGGCAAGACCGAATCGGGCTATCCTCGGCCCAAACCGACTCCGCGCAAACTCAAATTGTCGGTCGATGTCAACATGGTCGTTACCATGCCTTATGTCAGAGACAAACTGTATGATTCGAAAACCATCATTATTGACTCGCGCTCCAACAGCCGGTATCTGGGTTTGGAAGAGCCTTTATATCGCATAGCCGGTCATATTCCGTCTGCCAAGAGTTACTACTATGGCGACACCCTGCAGGGGACGGCGTTGAAAAACCTCGACTTCCTGCAACAGCATTTCAAGGATCTGGAAAAAGCCGAAGAGGTCATCCTGTCCTGTGGATCGGGCGTCTCAGCTACGGTCAATTCACTGGCACTGAGACAGCTCGGCATGCCACATAAGATCTATGTCGGAAGCTATTCCGACTGGCTTAGCTACCCTGAAAACGAAGTCAAACAGGGCCTGGAATAAGTCGATTCGAGCAACCTGAGGGTTGCTTTTTTTATTCCTGACTGTCATCTACGCTGATTTGAATGACAGGTCGGCTGCCTCAAGCTGTTGTTGTAATCCTTTGATGGCTTTGGGACCGACTCCATGCAGCTCAAGGATATCCTGTTGCTTCCATTCAGCTAAGATGTCCAGACGATCGATCCCCTCCGCCAGCAGAGCTCGTTGGGCCGGATTGGACAATTCAGCCAAAAATCCCTGTCTGACCCGATCTTCTTTGGCGCAGATCGGACAAACCGGATAATCACTTGTTTTATTGTACTTATGCCCTTTCGGGCAGATTCTTTTCATAAAACACTCCTCAGGTATTATCGGTATTATACCCTTGCCGAGCTTGATTCATCTTATGATCGTCGAGTCACTGGGTATGAATGGAGATGAAACGGAGGTCCTATGACGTACAAACAGTTACCTGACATCATGTATAGCGAAATCTATCCCACTCCGGTGGCAGAGCCCAATATCGTTTTATATAACCATTCTTTACGTACTCAACTCGACCTGGATGAGACTTGGTATGATGCCGATTTACTGGCCGGCAATCAATTGCCTCCTCAATCTACACCGATCGCCCAGGCCTATCTGGGTCACCAGTTCGGCCATCTGACCATGCTGGGTGATGGCCGGGCTATTTTGCTGGATGAAGTAATTACTGCTTCAGGCAATCGCTTCGACATCCAGCTAAAAGGTGCCGGCAAGACACCGTATTCCAGAGGCGGTGACGGCCGGGCCGCGCTCGGTCCCATGTTGAGAGAATATCTAATAAGTGAGGCGATGCATGCCTTGCATATCCCGACCTCTCGTTCCCTGGCGGTCGTCACGACCGGGGAGACGGTCCAGCGGGAAAGACCGTTGACCGGGGCTATTTTAGCCCGGGTGGCATCGTCTCATCTTCGGGTCGGCACCTTCCAATATGCCGCCCATCAGGCTGTTATCAAGCCGGTGGCAGACTATACCATCGATCGTCATTATCCTGCCTGCCGATCGGCCGATGATCGATATGCCTGCCTGCTGGAATCAGTCGTTCAAAAACAAGCCGAACTGATCGCACAGTGGCAGTCGGTCGGTTTTATTCATGGTGTCATGAACACCGACAATATGGCCCTTAGTGGAGAAACAATCGACTATGGACCATGTGCCTTTATGGACACGTATCGGGCCGATCAGGTATTTAGTTCGATCGATCACGCCGGACGTTATCGTTATTCCGGACAGCCGTTTATCGCCAAATGGAATCTGGCCCGCCTGGCGGAGACGATGCTCAGCCTGATTGATCCGGACGAAGACAAGGCGTTGGCTCGGGCCGGTCAGATCCTTGATCAATTTGATTTCCATTTCAAGCAGCATTGGTTGAAGCTATTCCGAAAGAAGTTGGGACTGAGGCAATATCAAATAGGTGACAGTCAATGGATCGATGATTTTTTACTTCTGTTGGAACAGGAACAATTGGATTTTACCAATGCTTTTGTTCATCTGATGGATCATCCGGATGCTCCACTGTTCTCATCGGAAGAAGGGATCACCTGGCAAATGAACTGGCGCCAGCGGATCAATTATCCTGATGATTGGGACATCGCAAGGCAAATCATGATACAAGTCAACCCGCGGGTGATCCCGCGCAATCACCGACTGGAACAGGCCATCCAATCCGCCGAAGCCGGTGATATGTCTGAATTTAATGAACTTCTGGCAGTTGTCCAGACACCGTTTGCCGAGCAGGTCGATCAGACATGGACTCAGCCGCCTGATCCATCACAATCATTTGTCAGTTATTGCGGAACATGATCCGATTCCATGACGTTGGATGTTATTTGATACTCAGATAATCGAACAAAAAAACTTGCTGTCGCTAATAGCCAGCAAGTTTTTGAAAGGTTCGACTTTATTTCCTATGCCTCAATACACCTGATCAATCCATCTGTATAGACTTTTGGATCGGTAAACAATCCTTCGTGATCACACTCAATCTCGACTACTGGATTATCACCTTGTGCTTTGAACATATTTAGAAAGGCTCCCGGCTCAACCGATTTATCTAATGTACAATACAATAATACTTGAGGTATATTTAATTGATTGAAATCTGTTGCGTTGATCTTTGTTTCCATGATTACTAAGGGTTGAGTCACCAGAATGCTCATAAGTTCTTGTATTCTCTCATCTGAAGCTTCTGTGGCCAACATGCCTTTTACAAACGAAATATCGATTGGAATAGCACCATTTCCGCTTTCTTTGGCCATCATCCTCATGCCATCTTTTACTTCGTCAGGAACAAAATCAAATTGAGACTTTCCATTAGGAAGTAACCAGGCATTATTGAATATGGTTTTTTCAACGTTTTCTTTCGCCTTCGGGATCGCCATCTGCAAAATATGTCCGGCACTGGAATGTCCTACCACAATAACAGGTTTGTCTTGTTTATTGATTTCTTCAGAAACATATTGAACGTAATCATCATATGATACATTTTTATCATCATTCACCCCATTACCGGGTAGAGTTAATGCTTCTGATTCATAACCTTTTTCTTTTAATAATTTTTGAACCTCCATCCAACAACTTCCATTATGCCAAGCTCCATGAAGTAACAACACTTTGCTTTTAGTCATTCTCTTTCTCCTTTCACTTAATTATGCCGTTAAGGTAAAAATAGCCGCTTCGTATCGGATTACAGATTACTCCGGTACTATTCTTTTTTTTATGAAAATATCTTTCAGATAACGATGCTATTGTGCTGCATAATAGATCGATCTCTGCTTTTGGATTATTCTCCGAAATATAAACGAAAATAATCAGATTATCATCTGATTTTAGAAATGCGCTTTCGTCATAATAATCCACCATAATAGAAATTCTTTTGATGTCGATCTTAGTCAAGCGAGATAAATCTTCAGTTAATAACTTTAAATTGATAATTTCATCCGATTTCTTCGTCTTAATTACAATACAAGGCAAGTGATCATCTCCTCGTGATTCTTATCGGCTGATTCAGGGCCAATAGAGTAGTTATGACGTTATATTGACTTTTAAACATAGTATAAAATATTTCACATATGCCCTCCCAGTAATTTGCTCCAAATCTGCCTCTTATCCTGGCAATCAAAGCAAGACGCCGGCGGCATAGATTCTTCTAAGCCGCCGACGTCTCCGGGTAACAGTAGATGAGAGCTTGGATCACTTTCTCCAAAAAGCCGTATAACCGGCTTTGTCTTTCAGATTGTATTCGATCATTTTCCCAAGTAATTCATAATCGACGTCCCGATCCCAGGGGATGCGAAATATCATCGAGGTATATTGATATCCGGTCTGATCCAATTCCTGGGCAAAATGCCGGATCGGAACCGATTCCGGAGAGACTGCCATATGTGCTTTGGACCGACTGAAGGCAATGATAAAAGTGCCCTGATGAGTAAACATCGGTTGATTCCAGGCGATCCGTCTGTCGAGTTGGGGATATCGATCAATCACCCACTGTAAAACTTCTTCCATACGCTGCCGTTGGGCCGGATCATCGATCTTTTCGAGGTAAGCTTGGAATGTTGTCATGTGACCTCCTTAATTATCGGGTCCCGAGGTCGCCTTTAGTGTGTCTTTTTCATGGTCTATCGCCTGGTAAAAAAAATCAACCAGGGCGTCGGCCAGTTCGACCACTTCTTCCGGTGTTTTAAATATCAACCGACGATTGATCACCGAATCATTGCCCGGCAGCTGTAACAAAGACTGAGGGTCTTTTAATAAGACACCTTTAGTGAACAGTAAACTCAGGTAGTCATGGCCACTTTCAATGCTTGCGACACTTCTATCCTGATAGGTATAACTCAATTGGCCACCGGTGATGTTCTCTGCCAGATCTTGTTCCAGCAGGATTTCACGCAATGCGGCTATGACCGGTTTCCACCGGGGATTTTGTTCGAGATAGGCATCGACACTTGATTTCATACGCCCCCCTTTTGATAAGGATTATCTACCCGATACCGATCATTTTATGCGATATTTAATCGTATAACGTTTACTCTAAGCGCAGTTTATCTTGTTAATAACAAACATAGTGAATTTTCATCAACTAAACAACAATTTAATTATTTTAGGCGTGATTGATCGTCGGACAGGGTATAAATTGAAAAATAGTGAAAGGAATCCTACCCATGAAAGTAACCGAACGAATCAAGAAAGAGCACGAAGAAGTCAAAGAGTTATTTGAACAGTTTGAAAAGCGTCCTACCATGAAGCTGGTGAAACAGATCAAGGACATCCTAGATCCCCACCATTACGCAGAAGAAGAAACAGTTTTTCCCAAAGTGGCTGCTGAGACCGAACAAAAGGCTGAGCTGGTTCGCAACCTGATCGCTGAACACGAAGCGATTGAACTCCTTTTTAACGACATATTCGAAATGAAGGTCAGCGATGACATGTTCGAATCGAAAGTCTATGTCCTGCAAGAAGTTGTCGAACATCATACCAAAGAAGAAGAAAATGTCTTCTTCGAGCATGCCAAAGAGGTTTATTCTGATGCTGAACTGACGAAAGCTACCCAGGCCTTTGACCAGGCAAAAGAGGAATTTTCCCCCTCCCCTGATGAAGGCTAAACATATAGCAATGGCCCCTGACAAGTCGGGGGCCATTTGCTTTTATAGACAAAATTCAAGCTGACACCCGCCTGTAATCATGTTCACGATCGGGTATAATTTGTTTAGAAATACTTATCAAAGAAGCTGAGAGGAATTATGTTATTCGCAATCGACTTGCAAAATGATTATTTCGATCCAAAAGGTAAATTCTATATCCCGTCAGCCGAAGGCATCAAAAAAAGATTGGTCGATCGTTTGCAACGGGCCGTGGATACGGGAGAAATTATCGCATATACCAAAAACATCTATCCGGAAGATGAATATCGGGAACGCTCAGCGGAAGTCATCCAATGGGCAGAAGATATTTATCCCGCCTTTAAAGCTCTATTACGTCAGGCGGAAAAGTTTGAAAAGATCCATTATGGGATTGCTCCGGAAGAAGCCTTGAAATTTCGTACAAAATTTGAACATCGTAAAGCTGATTATGAATCGATAGAATTCATCGGTGTCGAAACAAACGTCTGTGTCCTGTCCAATGTCATTATTGTTCAAAACATTTTTCCTGATTCCGGCTTGAAGATTTCACCGGAGCGAACTGCCGCCAGTGACCCGGAGCTCCATCGTCAAGCGATCAACACCCTGGCCGGTTTAAAAGTGGAGGTCTTAACACATGAAAGCTGAATTTGACGCCAAACAAACACTGATCGAACTAGCGTCCTGGACAAAACAACGAATGGAGCTCTCCGGTGGTGACAAGGCTGTTGTCGGTATTTCCGGCGGAAAGGACAGCTCTGTGACGGCGGCTTTGATGTGTCAGGTGCTAGGCCCGGAAAATGTCTATGGTGTATTGATGCCGAACAATCACCAAGCTGATATCGGTTACTCACATGAGATCGTCGAACTGTTGCAGATCCAAGCCAGCGAAATAAATATCGGTCCGATGACTGAGGCTTTTTTGCATCAGATCAAGTCAAGTTCATTGTTAGATGAAAACGTGATCAGTCAGCAGACCCGTCTCAACCTGCCTCCCCGGGTACGGATGACCCTGCTCTATGCCATCTCCCAATCGATTGAAGGCAGCCGCGTCATCAATACGTCTAACCTTTCAGAAGATTGGGTCGGCTATGCCACAGTTTATGGCGACACTGCCGGTGCATTTGCTCCCCTGGGCATGCTGACCACACAGGAGGTCATCGCAATCGGGCGTGAGTTAAATGTGCCTGACAAGTTTTTAGTCAAACCGCCGGCTGATGGCCTGACCGGTCAAACGGATGAGGCGATATTGGGCTTTCGCTATGAAACCCTGAATGACTATATCCGATATGGACAGCAGCCGGATCCGATCATCCGCGAGCGGATCGACCGGGCACATCGTTTGAGCCGGTTTAAGTTCGAACCGATTCCGATGTTTGATCCGAAGCTTCCGATTCGAGCAGAACAGGTGGGTCATGTTTATCCGGTCTCAGGCGATAATGCGCCTTAATCGATTATCTCAACCCAAACTCCTACTATTTTATTCAGGGAAAAGATAGTGTTCGAGTAGTTTAATTGTTTTATATGACGATGACTGAAGGTTTGAGTTGACCGGTATAGCAATCACCTTGAAGTAAGTTTTTCATGGCTTCAATTGCTGTGATATCGGTATCCCGGTGTTCACGACCATATTTTTCAAATGGAACACCTTGCCTGGTGACATAGACGACCTGATACTCTCTGTCTAAATCGAGTTTTTCTGAGCCGACCAGGATTTCCTGCACCCTCAGTTGACAAGGGTTTTCAATCTTGATATAGACTGTCAGACCCCTCATCCGTTTAACATAACCACCCTTTTGATCATGTGGATTACACGAATAGGTCGATTCGAGGTTTTCTTCGATCATATCTTTGATCTCACGTCCGGTCATCGTAGTCCGTCTCAGGGGCGGATCCATCGGTATGATCTGATACAGATCTCCCAGGTTGATCGGTCCGGGTGGGATCGGCACACCATAACGCCAGCCATTCGAAAATGCGATCTCGGCATCACTCGATTGCAACATGGCTTCCAGCAACATATCATCCATGGTGGCATGAAGCGATGTCGCCCAGTGAAGCAGGGTCTCAGTACAGCCGACTTCCTGAGACAGCTTTTCCCGATTGTCTTTCAGGGCCTCATCCACCAGTTGTTTCATATCTTCATTCTCTTCAATGTCGGGCGTGATCTCTATCAGCTCATGGCTCAGGTGTTTGATCCCCTCATCGTAGATCAGGCTGATCTTGCCTAAGAAAGACCCATGGGAGCCGGATTGGATCACGACCGCATCACCGACATAGACCGGTTCATGGATACGGTTATGTGTGTGTGAAGACAGACAGATATCGATCCCCGGCACCTCTTTTAATAGTTGAATGTCCTGGTTAAACCCGTTGTGGCTCAACAGGATGACAAGATCTGCCCCCTGCATCTTGACTTCTTCGATCAAACCGGGCAATTCTTTCTGACCTAGAGTAAATCGGACACCTTCAGAAAAAGGCTCCGGCATCATCTTGGCGATAAAGTTGGCTGCCAGTCCCAACACGGCTATCTTCAGGCCGCCGTTTTCTATGATGGTATATGGTTCGAAGAAGCGATCGCCGGTTTCTTTGTCATACACATTAAGGGCCAGTACAGGGTAGCCGACAGCTTGTGAGAGGTCTTTTAGATTGGCCGGGGTATATGCACTGTCCCAGTGAAAAGTCATGGCATCAAAGCCCATGCTTTTCAGAACGGGCACCATGTTCCAGCCTTTGGTCTTGAGCGCATCATACGTCCCGTGAATGGTATCGCCGTTGTCAAACAGCACGACGTGAGGATCCTTCTTTCGAATATCCTCTACCACTGCTTTCAACCGGGCATAACCGCCGGCTTGACGGACCTCAATCCCATCGGGACCATAGAAGTGTTCGTTGTGAAGTTCCAGGTAACTGTGCGTGTCATTGATCTGCAGTATTGTTAGCTGTGTCATTGGGTTTTCCTTTCGAGCCGACATATCAAGTGCCCGGCTGACATTTCATTGATGATTCGTTTCCATTGATATGACACAGGCTTCATCCATACGCAACCTTCGCCTGGTAGATTGGAAACAGTAGCTTCATATGGTTACAAGCTTTTTTCTTAGGTCGTATGTAGAAGAGTTGCTCTACTGATAACAGGAGCAACTCTTTTTGTTAGACCTGATCGAGCACTTCATCAAAGTCGGGCAGCTCCGGGATGTCATATTGTTTTGTCCAATAGACTTTTCCCGTCTCATCAATCAATACATTAGCCCGTCCGGAGATGCCTTTGTCAGACAGAAACAATCCATAAGCCCGGGCGACTTCTCCCAGAGGATGAAAGTCTGATAGAATATCCAGCTTTTCAAGCATCAGGCTTTTCGCCCAGACTGATTTCGCTGGTGTGGGATCCACACTGATGCCTAGTGGGACTACGCCTTTTTCTTCAAATTCCTGATAGCGTCGCTCCAATTGTCTCATCTGATCGATACATACACCGGTAAATGCCAATGGGTGAAAACTCAGTAGCACTTTCTTACCACGAAAGTCTTCCAGCTTGATGTCTTTGTTGTTTTGATTCTTCAGTGTAAAGGATGGCGCATCAGCGCCAAGGTTAATCAATGCCATTTCTTCACCTCCTGCTTATTCATACCGCACCAGCCGATGCATTAACCAGGTCCGTGATCCGGGCCGTTATTTTAATAGACAGGAATCAGCCCAAAAAGCAGATCCAAAAAAAGCAGGTTGGCACAAGGGCCAACCTGTCAGCTTAGTTATGGCTGTTTAACCAATAGGACAAATATCTGTTTTAAAAACCGGTTGTCGTACCAAAGAAGTGATATCCCAGCGGTGTGTAATATAACCCTTCGATGTTCGGTTTGATCATGTGTTTGCTGGTATAGAAGTAGATCGGTGCAACGATAGCTTCATCACCAACGGCGATATCTTCGGCATCGTGCATCATTTGCATCCGTTCAGCGGCATCTGAGGAAGCCTTGGCTCCTTTGATCAGATCATCATACTCTGCATTGCTCCACTGAGCATCATTGTTTCCGCCACCTGTCATCCACGTATCAAGGAATGTCATCGGGGCGTTGTAGTCAGCGATCCAACCGTGACGTGCGATGCTGAAGTTGCCTTCATTCTTTCAACTAAGAAGACGGCCCAGTCTTGGTTCTCCAATGTTACTTGAACACCGAGTTCCGTTTGCCACATGTTCTGGAGCGCTTCACCAATTGCTTGGTGACCTTGGCTAGTATCATACAGGTAGGTCACTACCGGGAAGCCTTCGCCATTCGGATATCCGGCTTCGGCTAAGAGTTCTCGAGCTTCTTCACAGTTGGTAGCGTAATCATCCGGATTGATGCCTGGTACCGCCGCTCAAACACCAGGGGGCCCATAGGTGGTCTGTAAGATCCTCGACACCCCCTTTTGAACAACAGACCAACCCTTGCGCTCGGTGCGATGATCGACGATCGATTGATCGATTCGTGCAATAAGAGTGGGAAACAGCTGACAAGCTAGTTCTGCTACATGATCTTGAAATTGATTCAAACCCGTACTCAGACCGTCCGCCAATAGTTGAGGATCTACCACTTTTTCTGAAAAAT
>JAAZLX010000162.1 GCA_012799095.1 Tissierellia bacterium | reverse complement strand
CCCCGGATCATCGGCCGACACGATCACCAGACCACCGGTGACCCCGGTATAGGCGATGGTAAACAGTGGATCAGCCGCCACATTCACACCGACGTGCTTCATGGCGGCAAAGGCCCTGACACCGGCCATCGAGGCGCCGATGGCTGATTCCAGTGCGACCTTTTCATTATTGGCCCACTCGGCTACCAGCACATCCTTATACTGAGCCACCTCTTCCAGGATCTCCGTGCTCGGTGTCCCGGGATAGGCACTGCAGAAGACCGCACCGGCTTCATACAGACCGCGGGCGACGCCTTCATTGCCGGTCATTAAATACTTCATAGACTACTCCTTGTGCTCGTATTGAGAAATCATCTTGCCCAGGGCGATCGAGTACAGCTTGGTCTCCGCGCTATCCGCCCGGCTGACCAACACGATCGGCACTCTGGCCCCCATAATGATACCGGCTGACTCGCCGCCACCGACATAGGTGATCGACTTGCCCAGGGCATTGCCGACTTCGATCGTCGGCACGATCAACAGATCGACCTCGCCCGCCACCGGAGAATCATATTGCTTGACCTCGGCCGCCTGCTTGTCCAGACACAGGTCCAAAGCGATCGGTCCGGCCGTTTCGACACCCTGTGGCCATGTCATGGCACGGAGCGCCTTGGCATCGATCGTCGCCGGCATCTTATCACTCGGCTTCTCTTTGGCCGTCAAAAAGCCGATATTGATGTCATCATAGCCCAGACTGCGAAATACCTCGATCGCATTGTCAGTGATCTGCTTCTTCTGGGCCAGATCCGGGGCGATATTCATCCCGCCGTCACTTAAACCGATCAACTTGTGATACCGCTCAAACTGATACAACATGACATGAGACAGCAGTCCCTCCTGACGCAGACCGTATTCCTTGTTCAGGACATGTTTCAGCAGGATCGAGGTATCGATCAGGCCTTTCATGATATAGTCCGCCCGGCCGTTTTTGAACAGTTCCAACCCGACCACAGCCGAGGTTTCCAAGTCATCGGCCGGTAAGATGGTATAGTTCGACGGATCATCGCCCAACTCCTCGATCAACTGGCGGATCCTATGCTGATCACCGACCAGGATCGGTTCGATCATCCCGAGATGAGTCGCCTGTATCACGGCATCGAGCACCTCATGATCTTCGGCGGCGATCACCACCAGACGTTGGGGCTCCCCTTGCTTCGCAAGATCCAACAGTTCAGACAAATTCGTTATCAAGTCCGGCTCCTTTCCTAACATATATGACTATCTTACAATAGCCCGAAAATGACATCAACACGTTTATATCAGTTGATTGTCATGATTATTACATAATTGATATTATATTACGGAATGTTTGCACTTTGGACAATATCAAACCACTGTTGTGTCAACTCATCCTCCGGTGCGATTTGAAGCGAATGTTTCAGCTGCACGATGGCTTTTTCCGTATCCCCCAATTGATACAATACGATGCCGTAATTGGTCAACAGCTCGGGATTGTCCGGATCGAGCTCAAGCGCCAGTTCCAGATGTTTCATGGCCTGATCCGGTTCCTCATTCATCATATGACAGATACTCAGTTCATTGTACAGATTGGGATCATCCTGCTTGATACTGAGCGCTTCATAAAACAGCGTCAGGGCCTTGGCATACATCTGCTCCATCCGATAAGCCAGTCCGGTGTAAAACAGAAGCGAATACCATTCGGAAAAATCCGGCCTCAGGCTCTCAAAGATCTCCAATGCCTCTTGGGCCCGTCCGGCAAACAACAGACTTTGGCCCCGGGTGAAATCCGACTTGCGCTCACTCAATTCGACCATGCCACTCAGCTCCTCGACAAACTCCTCCGGCATATCCTGGGCCAAAGCGGCTCGAAATTGAATGATAGCCTCAGTGAACTGATCCCGGTTGTAATACAAATAGCCCAGATGATACGCCACCTGCCAGTCGTCCGACTCCTCGGCTGCCTGTTGCAGTAGCGCAAAGGCCAACTCCTCATAGCGCTTGTCCTGCGTCTCCCGGTGAGCCAGATTGGCGGCTTCGATGGCTAACAGAAGCGCCCGATCATCCGTCAGCTCCAGCTCGCGATAGCCCAGGGCACAGATCAGTGCCTGCTTGGGATTGCTACGGCTGAGTTCTGCCAGAAACGGCACCAGTGAGCCGGTCGATCGTTCGATCGCCTGCAGGATGGAGCGATAATTGACTTTTCCGGGAAAGCTCTCATCCAGACCATACAACATCAGAATGCCAACAATGACATCCTCCGTCTTAAAGCTTCCCTCCCCCGTCTGGATCGTCCGGCGAAGCGTACTGGTCAGCAGCGGCAGTTCCATACCCTTCGGCAAATGGGTCACTCCGGTCGTGACATCTTGTCTCAACTCGATAAACCCGAGTTGCTCTAGTTCAGTTTTCAAAAAATCAGCGGTTTTCATCAGGATTCTCCAGGTAGCGATAAATGTTTTTGTCGACGATCTTGTTGCGGAACAAATCAAAATACGTCGTATCATGAGCCCGCAGGATACTGACCGGTCGATCAGAGATCCGGATCGTCAGATCCGTCAGGTATTCCTCTGTCATATAGATGCCGTCGACTGCCGCCAGGACCGAGCGATACTGTGGTCGAACGACTTTCAGTTCGATTTTCGTCGACAGCGGCATGATCAACGAATGCTTGAGCGGCCGGTTGATCCGGTTGTCATTCGGATGGATCGGTGTGATCTGATAAGCCTCCAGCGTGCTCTCGATCGCCGCCCCGCCGGTCCAGATGGCATAGCCGGTCGTGCCGATCGGCGTCGAAACGATCAGGCCATCACCGGTATAATAGTTGAAAGGTTTGCCATTCAAATAGATCAGGATCTCCAACAATCTCGGCTGATGCTGTTTCACCAATACCTCATTAAAACAATACGAAGTATACTCCTTGCCCGACAGACTCTTGGCCTTGACCTCCAGGGTGGGATACTTTTCGGTATAGTAGGTCTCCTCACTCAACAGCTTGGGCAGGATCTCGATCTCCGAGGGCAGGATGCCGGGCAGAAATCCGAGCGAGCCGGTATTGACGCCCAAAAAAGGAACATTGAGATGATCCAGCGTCCGAATGGCCGATAACATCGTACCATCGCCTCCCACGACCAGGATCAGATCAGGCTCGTTTTTAGACAGGACAAACCCGGCCTTGCGCAGCATTTCCATCAGCTGTGCCTTGACCTGAAGACTCCGTTTGACCCGATTGGTATAGACATATATCCGTTGCATTACTCCCCCAAAAAATAAGTTTTACCCTGATCATAATCATACAGGATCAAGGGGTGTGACGTATTGGTCCGATAGAGACTGATCCGCTCCTCCAAACGCTGAGGATCGATATCAGGGATCTTGCTTTGGATCATCTCCAGCAATCCGCCCTGCCTGATCTGGTGGAGCGTCAATCGCCGGTCGCGGAAAAACAGATGCTTGCGGTGTCGTCGCTGACGGTGATAGTCGATCTCGAGGTATTCTTTGACCGTTTCAT
>JAAZLX010000161.1 GCA_012799095.1 Tissierellia bacterium | reverse complement strand
TTTAAAATTTGCCCAGATAGCTCAGTCGGTAGAGCAATGGACTGAAAATCCATGTGTCGCTGGTTCGATTCCTGCTCTGGGCACCACCCTTTTGCACTCGTAGCTCAGCTGGATAGAGTACGTGACTACGAATCACGGGGTCGGGAGTTCGAATCTCTCCGAGTGCGCCAAGAAAAGCCCACAACTATAATGTTGCAGGCTTTTTTTTGATTCTCGAATAATGATTTTCCGGTGAACATCTATCTGCGAATCACCCTTACAGGGTTATGATTGACAGCTTCATCTTTTAATTTTCGTTGGATCCTGCTACGGGTCGCTTCTGAAAGAAGTGTCCAGGCGATAGCTGCAAACGGGACTCCGACGATCATTCCTAACAGACCAAACAAATTGCCGAAGATGGTGACAGCTAATAGTACGATCAGAGGAGGCGTTCCCGTTCGGCTGCCAACAATCTTAGGATAGATGAGATAATTCTCTATCTGGATGAGGATAATTACAATCAACAAAAACAGCAGTGCTTTGTTAAAATTAGTGATCGCTACAATGACGAAGCCCAAAGCAACACCTATAATGGAGCCAAACAATGGGATCATAGACATCAGTCCGATGATAAAACTTACTAACAGCGGTGTTGGAATTCGAAAAATGATCATGGCAAGATAGGTCATCACCGCCATATTCATAACTTCGATCAATTGACCGGTGACAAAGTTCTTGATGGCTGAAGAAGTCAGAGCAAACAACTTAGATGTTTTGCGGGTAAATTCCTTGTTGGTGAAGGCATAGAGCAGTTGGTGGATCCCGCGCAGGATCCTTTCCCGCTGTAACATGAAATATATGGCAATAATCAGTCCGACGAAAAGATTGAAAATCACATTGAAGACAGAACTGGTCAAACTGACAACAGATTTCAGCGCATCGGGAAGTTGGGTGGTCAAAAAGCCACTGAGCATGGATGTGATCTCTTCGGCATCCAAATTGCTTACACCTAACCAGTCACTGACTTGAGGGTATCGACTGGTCGTTCGTGTTATGAATTGTTCAATTCGTTCGGCCATGTCAGGCATCTGTGTACCTAGGTTTTGCAATGCCTCGACGATCTGAGGAATTAAAATAATCAATACAATTACAAAAAAGGCCAGGACCAACAGAACAGAACTGACTACTGAAAGTACTCTGCGCCATTTATTATAGTTATTTTTTTCCGGTCGATAGGGAAACACTTTGTCCTCAAGGATGTCTACGATGACCCCTATAATAAAAACTAATGAGATCCCGACCAAAAGGGGTGATATCATCCTGAGTAAGAATAAAAATGCATTCCATATGACCGAGATGTGGTGTAAGGACCAATTAAACAAAAGGATCAGTATCAACATCCAAAAGAGACGGCTTTTTTTAAAGTTAAAGATTTCCATATGGCCTCCTAGAGCGAAGTATACCCGAATTATTGGGTAAAAGTCCTTAGGGAGGATGCTTATGCGTATTTTATTAAATTGGATCGTAAATGCTGCTATTATATATTACGGAGCTAATCAATTCGGTCTGCTTTCGGTCGAAAGTTTCCCAACGGCTTTGCTCGTCAGTCTGATTGCGGCATTACTCACCTGGTTGATTCGCCTGGCGACAAAACCGCTCAAAGTATTGGGTTGTCTGACGTTTGGAGTCAGCTATTTAGCGGCATTGGTACTGGGACTGGTCGCAATTCCGCTGGCCTTTTATTTAACACAGGAATTTGTCAGCGGGTTCCAGATCACTACGATGGAAAATCTGATCCTGATATCGCTGGTGATCAGTTTGGTCAACAACCTGGTATTTTCAAGCGAAACCAAATGACAAAATAGGCGAGAAATAAGCCGGAATGAGAGAAACCATTCCGGCTTTCCTTTTGGCCTATTTTCGTTCTTCCAGCATTTTATAGTCGTGTATCGTACGATCGACTCCCAGTGGTGTGATCGAGATATATCCTTCGCTGACTGCGGTAACGTCCGTATCTGCTAAGTTCTTAGTTGGGACCCAATTGCCCTCTTGCCAATATTTTCCATCATCATGGCGGAACTTGGCTGAAAATATCCGATAACCTTGTCTGGTCCATCGAATTCCCTTAGATTGACGATGTTCCTGGAGTTGGAAGTTTACATTCATGATCACTCCCGGTTGCAGGTAGTCACCCTTGATCAAAAATTCGAGTACGCCATCGATCTCTCTTTCGGCGATTTCCCAACTGGCGAAATCGGTTGATATCGCAATACTTGGGATGCGAAAGATACAGGCCTCGGTAGCGCCGGCAACAGTACCGGAATAGAGGATATCTGTACCGAGATTGGGTCCGTCATTGATTCCGCTTAAAACCAGATCTATATCCAAGCGAAGATATTCCATAGCTACCTTGACACAATCAGCCGGTTTCCCGGAAATCGACCAGGCTTGAACATTGTGAAATTTGTCCGGTTCCTCATCGATCTGTAATGGCTCATGGATGGTGATCCCCTGACCGACAGCTGATTGTTGTGTTTTTGGGGCAACAACATATATCTTTCCGTAAGGTTCAGCTGCCCGAATCAGCATCTCGATTCCCCGAGCATTGATGCCGTCATCATTGACGATAAGAATATTCATCAGACCAACCTCTTTCTAATGGTTCCACTTATGATGTCTACAATGACTACCGTGATGATCAGAGCGATCAGGATCATCGAAACCCTAGACCAATTACGGCTACCAATGGCAAATATCAAAGGTGCTCCAATTCCTCCAGCTCCGACCAAACCAAGTGTACTGGCCGCCCGAGTGTTGATTTCAAATCGATAGAGTGTATAGCTCATGAAGTCGGGGAGAACGGTTGGGATGATGGCACTGATCAGTTTTTGGAACGGAGATGCTCCACTGGCATCGAGTGCTTCCGCCGGTCCCATATCCATGCTTTCAATTGATTCGCTGAACAGTTTACCTAACATACCGACTGAGTGAACTCCCAATGCCAAGACACCGGCAGCAGCGCCCGGTCCGACAACTTTGATAAAGATGATCGCCAGGATGAGTTCAGGAAACGTTCGGACGATAGAAATCATCAGTTTACCGAACCAGGAGCCGGTTTTGTTAACGATATTTTGTGAGGCGATCAGAGCAAATGGCAAACTTAGGATGGCTGAAAAGAAGGTTCCGGCTACGGCTATTGCCAGTGTTTCCAAAATGGCATAGAGTAGTCCGTCGATCGTCATATTTTGTAAATAGCCAACGTCGGGACGGAGGAAAGCTTTCGACATGTTTGTCAAAACACTGGCCCAGCGAGATGTTAAGCCTTGAAAGTTAACACCTGTCCAGCCCCAAACTAATAAACCAATCACGATCAGACTGATAATAATCGTCTGGACCATCGTCGATTTTGGCTTTTTCGGAATTTCAAATTTTGTCATACCAATTTCTCCCTTATTTTAGCCGAGACAGCATCAGTGATCAAAACTACAACAAAGGTCAAGATCACGATGGTTCCAATTCGCTCATAGCGGAAGAAACTTAAATTTCGCTGATAAAAAACTCCAATACCTCCGGCACCGACATAGCCTAATATCGAAGCCGACCGGATATTGATTTCAAATGCATATAAGATGAAACTGAGATATTGTGGCAATATCTGAGGTATAAAAGCATAGCGCAGGATGCTTAGTTGTGATGCACCGGAAGCTTCCAGAGCTTCTACAGCACCATGGTCGATCCCTTCCATGGCTTCGTATATCAACTTAGCCAATAAACCAAAAGTAAATACCGAAAGGGCCAACATTCCTGAAAAGGAATTCAAACCAAACACGGAAGCAAATATGGCGGCAAATACCAGAGCCGGGATCGTTCGAAATACCCCAAGAAAGTTACGCCAGAATCCGGTGAACAACTTGTGCTTGATAAAATTACGGGCACTGAACACAGCCACAGGAACTGCTGTAACAGCACCGATCGCTGTTCCTATTAGTGACATTTGAATTGTTTCAGCTAGTGGACCCAACAGGTTTTTGACATATCCCAGATCGGTGTGCAAAAACATTTTACTTAAAATCTCTCGGGTTTCACCAATTCCCCGAAAGACTTCAGTTAAGCTAAAATCAGTAAACCAGCCTGAGGCAAAAAGAATCGTCAGAAACAGACCTATACTGAAGTATTTTTTGATTTCCAGTGGTTTTTGTGGAATATTCATATCAGATCTCGATGTCATCGGCGTCACCAAGAACTTCCTCATCCACTTCACCAAGTACTTCTTCATCTAATAGTTCCCGACCATAGATTTGGCGCAGGACCTCATCATCGACTTCCGAAGTCGGTCCATCAAACACCAGATGACCCGCCTGTAATCCAATCACTCTATGAGCGTATTTAAGGGCTAAATCGACATGGTGAAGATTGACCAGGGTCGTCAGCTTTAAGTCGCGATTTATCCTTCTCAGGTCGTTCATGACCTGTATGGTGGTGATAGGGTCGAGACTGGCGACCGGTTCATCAGCCAATAGGATCTTAGGCTCTTGTGCCAGACTTCTGGCGATCGCTACACGCTGCATCTGACCACCGGATAATTCATCTGCCCGGTTATACGCTTTTTCCAGGATATTGACCCGGTGTAATGCTTCAAACGCGATCTGCTTGTCTCTTTCCGGAAATAAGCCTAGGGTGGTGATAAATGGATTGTGGTAAGCGATCCGACCTGCCAGGACATTCGTCAGGACCTTGGAGCGTTTTACCAGATTGAAGCTTTGAAAGATCATTCCGATATCACGTCTCATCCGACGCAGTTTCTTGCCCCGGGCAGCCACGATCGATTGACCGTTGATCAATACATCTCCACTGGTGGGTTCGATCATTTTATTGATCATTCGAAGCAGGGTTGATTTCCCTGCTCCGGATAGACCAATGATCGCCACGAATTCACCTTCTTTAATGGTTAGAGAAACATCCTCCAGCGCTTTGACTCCATTGGGATAAATTTTTGTAAGATTTTTTATTTCTACCATGAATTACTCCAAAAAAAAGCTGTCATGTGACAGCTTTTTAGTTTATTGACCGATTTCCCAGTTCTCTTGACGTTGCAGGTACTCTCGAATGGTGTCAAAGTCGGCATCTGTTGCTTCAGCATAACCTTCGTGTGTGTAAATAGCACGAACGATTTCTTTGCCTTCTTCCGTTGCGGCGATGTTGATAAAAGCGTCTTTTATCTTTTCCTTCAATTCAGGGTCCATCGACGGAATAACGGAGATCGTGTCATTAAAGATCGGCTCAGTATCAGTTACATAAACAACTTCTTCTCGGATATCCGGATAATCAGCTTCAAGTAATGAACGGGCATCTTTAAAGGTAAAAGCAGCGTCTGCCAGACCATCTAAGACAGCCAGAATTGCCTTATCATGACCGCCGGCATCAAACCATTCGACATCGGCTTCAACATCGATCCCATTGTCTGCCAACAGGTTTGCCGGATACAGGAAACCAGAGGTAGATGTGAAGCTGGCAATGGCAATTTTCTTACCTTTGAGATCTTCCACTTTGGTGATCCCGGAATCTTTGCCGGTCAACAGTTGTGCCCGATAAGAAGTAACTAGCGGTTGATCATCCAGCTGGTTACCTTCATCATCAACATCATATCTTGTAGAAACAACAACGACTTCAGCTGCGCCTTGGTCAGCAGCAAGGACATAAGATGCCGGAGCCAGGAAGCCGACATGAACTTGTTTTGACTTCATCGCTTCGATCAAACCAACATAGTCGGTAGCCACAGTAACGTTGACCGGCATATCAAGTTGCTCTTCAAGCATTGCTTGGAGCGGACCGCGTTGAGCATCTAGCACGGCAGCGTCACGTGAGGGAATCAACTGAACTTCTAAAGTGTCGATTTCTTCAAACTCGGCAGCAGGTTCTTCTTCCGCCGGTGTTTCTTCCGCCGGTTCTTCCGCAGCCGGTGTGTCTTGTGCACAAGCTACAACAGTGAATGCCAACAGTAAGATCAAGAGCAGTGTGATTATTTTTTTCATAGTATATCCTCCATATTTCTAATTATACCAGTCTAATGGTAATTTTACTCGTTGATTTTTGATTTCATAATTTTCTGAGAAACCCAAGAGGCTAGAGCCAAACCACCGGCAGCAGGGACTAAATAGCAGGAAGCCGGGATATTTCGGCTGAGTTCTATTTGGGGTATGATCGTTTTCTTCGATTGTTCTAGTGAAGTGACGACCGGAAAATCTGGCCAGTCTTTGTTTCTGGCATGGCGACGAATGATTCCGGCAAAACGATCTCCTTTTGTCCGGTAAATCGTGGTTTCGATGACCTGAAGTGGATCGATTCGATTCGCCATTCCCATCGAGCTGACAAATGGAATCCGGCGATCCAAACAAGCTTGGATCAACTGTAATTTGTTTGTCATGATATCGATGGCATCGATGAGATAATCGACCGGTTGGGAAAAGATGATGTCCTCGATCTCAGTCGAATAACGGACAGGCAACACCTCAATTACTGTTTGTGGTAATACATTTAATATATGTTCTTTCATGGCCTGAGCTTTATTTTGTCCAATCCGATCACTCCGTGATTGGACATGGCGGTTGCTGTTTGAGATCGCCAGATCATCAAAATCGACCAGGATCAATCGACCAATGCCCATGCTGGCTAGTGCAATGGCAGCATGGGAACCAACGCCGCCTAATCCGACGATCATGACTGTTGTCTGTCGGAGTTTATAGTAGTGATCTCCCAGAAGCGCCTGGGTGCGAATTAATTCTTTCATATTTCCTCGTGGTATAATAAAAATAAAAAGGTAGTGTATGCAACGATATAGTGCGGGGCAGGTAGAGCATAAATTACGGAAGTCCTTTCGTAAAAAACTCTGGACCCCATTCATTAAAGCAATTAAAGATTATCAGTTGATCGAAGATGGCGATCGGATCGCCGTTGCGATCAGCGGTGGAAAAGACAGTTTTATCCTGGCCAAGTTGTTCCAGGAACTCTACCGTCACGGCAATCGAAACTT
>JAAZLX010000160.1 GCA_012799095.1 Tissierellia bacterium | reverse complement strand
CGATCTGTTTATCGGCACCGGCTATTTGGAAGAACTGGCCGAAATCATCCATCATCCCACCCGACGAGTCTATCTCGATCAACGCGATGCTCCGGAAACCGGACTCCATTTTCCCCTGATAACATCGCCGAGTTACAGCTACTTAAAAATTGCCGAAGGCTGTGATAATTTCTGCAGCTACTGCATCATTCCTCAGTTGCGAGGACGTTTTCGTTCCCGCTCGATCGATAGTCTGGTGCGAGAAGCAGAAGAGGTGGCATCCAAAGGCATCAAAGAATTGATTTTGATTGCCCAGGATACAGCCAGATTTGGAATGGACACCGATCAGGGAAACCTGCTCGATCTATTGAGAGCACTCCATGATGTCTCGGGAATCGAATGGATCCGGATGCAGTATCTGTACCCGGACACATTGGACCGGGCTTTCTTCGAGTCGATCGCTCAATTACCGAAAGTGGTGCCTTATTTTGATATACCGATCCAGCATGCCGCCAATTCCGTATTAAAACGCATGAACCGGCATACCAGCAAAGAGCATTTGATCGACCTGATCCGGACTGCCAGAGACGTCCTACCGGATGCGGTCCTTCGTACGACTGCCATCGTCGGATTTCCCGGGGAGACCCCAGCCGAATTTGATGAGTTGATGTCATTTATCCAGTAACATCCATTTGATAAACTCGGTGCCTTTATCTACTCTGATGAAGAGGAGAGTGCATCCTTCAAACTACCGAACAAAATCGATCAGGCAACCAAACAAGACCGACTTGATAGACTGATGCGGAAGCAGGAGCAGATCTCGCATGATCGACTCCAACGCTTTCTCGGTCAGACCCTTGATGTCATGGTCGATGTTGGTGGAATCAACCCGGTCGGCCGAACTCGCTATGACGCCCCGGAAGTCGATGGTGTCGTCGATATCCGGACAAACAAGCGTTTAACCAAAGGCTCGATCGTCAAAGTCAGGATCACTGATTGTTCTGAACATGATCTTGTGGGGGAAGTGATATGAATTTAGCCAACAAGTTGACCATTATCCGGATGATTCTGGTGCCGATCTATGCCGTCGTCTTCCTGTACACTGACTGGTCTATCCTGGCCCTGGCATTGTTTGTCATCGCCGCGCTGACTGATTTGGCCGATGGCTATATCGCCAGGCAATACAGTATGATCACCACCCTGGGCAAGTTTATCGACCCCCTGGCAGATAAGCTTTTGACATTGACTGCGTTTGTCCTGTTTACTTATTTTGGACTGATCAATCCACTGTTGGTCATCATTATCATTGCCCGGGAATTTATCATCAGTGTGTTTCGAGCCGTGGCCGCCTCCAAGCAAGTTGTGATCGCCGCCGGTAACTATGGGAAATTGAAAACAGTCCTCCAGATATCCGCCATCGTGATGATCCATTTATATGTCATAATGGGCCGTTCGCCCGATATCATCTACTGGTTGGTTGTTGCCGCCATGGTTGCCATGACTGTGATCTCTGGTGCAGACTATATCTACCGCAACCGACAGGTGTTAGACGAGGAACAATGATTGGGATATTAACGATCGGTAACGAACTTTTGATCGGAAAGACGATCAACACGAACGCCTCTAATTTGTCGCGCTTTTTGGACCGTCATGGTCTCAACGCCGACATCCAGCTGAGCTGCAATGATGATGAAGCTGCCATCGTCCGGGCACTTACCTTTTTGTATGACTGTGAGTTGTTGCTCGTCACCGGCGGCATGGGTGAGACTCATGATGACATTTCGCAACGGGTGTTCGATCAACATTTTGACCATACACACAAACGGGAAATACCCAACCATATAGGAACGGCCAGTGGTTACGTCTATGATGGTGCCGGTAAGAGTGCTATATTGTTTCCGGGACCTCCGTTAGAAAATCAGGCCATGTTTCAAGCAATAGTACCTTATTTATCACATGCCAGGCCGTCAAAACAGTACCATATCACCGGTTATGGTGAGTATGCACTAGAACAGGCTTTGCTGCCGCATCTGCCGATCGATCAGTTTGCCACCTATACTGATCAGGGCTTTACCACCATCCGCATCTTAAGTCAGAATTATGATGACTTGATCAAACAGCTTTTTGGTGAGAGCCTGATCGGCGTTGGTGAGGAGACGATCGAACAGACCATCGCCGACCTGGCTACCAAACACAAACTGCGACTGGCTACGGTCGAGAGCATCACTTCCGGTGAGATCGCGCAGCGATTAACGGCTGTGCCCGGTGCCTCGAATTACTATTATGGCGGTCTGGTGGTCTATCAGGATGAAGCTAAGCACGATCTGTCAGGGATAAGCCGACAACTGCTGCAAGAACACACTGCGGTGTCGGCCGAGACGACCCGGCAATTGGCCGAGAACTTCTTCCGGGCCCATCCGGTCGATCTGGTATTGGCCGTCACCGGTTATGCTGATCATCCGGACGAACAGTTGCATGGACAAAGCTATCTTTGTGTGGTCACACGACATGGTGTCATGGAGCAAGCTGTCAAATACACCTGGATGCGTTCCAGGATCCGAGCACGGGTCGCTTTTGCCGGCCTCGATCTGATTCGACGCTCCATCTTGAAATATTTCGAAAATGGGTTATAATTAATACGAACATTCGTTCTAAGGAGGCAACATGTCTGAACGTGATAAGGCTTTGCAAAATGTGCTGAGCCAGATTGAAAAGCAACACGGCAAGGGATCGATCATGCGTCTGGGAGACTCGGTCTACGATAAGGATATCGATGTCATCTCGACCGGCTCGATTTCCTTGAATGTAGCACTCGGTGTTGGCGGCATTCCGCGAGGGCGGATCATTGAAGTGTACGGTCCGGAATCAAGCGGTAAGACCACGATCACGCTTCATATGATCGCCGAGGCCCAAAAGGGTGGTGGAGTAGCCGCTTTTATTGATGCAGAACATGCGCTTGATCCGATGTACGCCCGTAAGATCGGGGTAGATACTGATAATTTGATACTGTCTCAACCCGACACCGGAGAACAGGCGCTCGAGATCGTCGACGCCCTGGTTCGGTCAAACGCGATCGATCTGATCGTCATCGACTCTGTTGCAGCTCTTGTGCCTAAAGCGGAGATGACAGGCGAAATGGGGGACAGTCACATGGGCCTGCAGGCCCGTCTGATGAGTCAAGCCCTCCGTAAGCTGGCCGGTATCGTCCATAAAAGTCATACCAGTATCGTATTCATCAATCAGCTTCGAATGAAGATCGGTGTCATGTTCGGCAATCCGGAAACTACCACCGGTGGTAATGCGCTTAAATTTTATTCGTCACTCCGGCTCGATATCCGTCGGATCGATTCGATCAAAGATCGGGACTCCGTCATCGGTAACCGTACCAGAGTCCGTGTGGTAAAAAACAAAGTCGCACCGCCATTTAAAATCGCGGAGTTTGACATCATGTACGGCACCGGTATTTCATGGGAGGGTGATCTTCTTGATAGTGGTGTCGAAGCGGAAATCATTCAAAAAGCCGGTGCCTGGTTCAGCTATAACGATGAAAAACTGGGACAGGGCAGAGAAAACAGCAAAAACTATCTCAAAGAAAATCCCGAAATTGCCAAAGAGATCCAAGTAAAGATCATGGCTCATTTTTTCCCTCATGCCAACCCCAATGATCAACCTGCCGAATAGGCGGGTTTTTTTTTAGTCCCGTTGTTTTAGATGAATAAACAATAATGCTGTGTTATAATTGGTAAAGAGTTTATATTAGGAGGTGACAATGCCAAACCAAGTAATTCAAATTCTAGTTCCTCTTTTAGTTGCCCTAATCGGTATCGTATTGGGATATTTTCTTAGAAAAGTTATTGCAGAAGGTAAACTTAAATCAGCCGAAACACAAGCAAATAATATCTTGCTGGAAGCAAGAAAGGCTGCCGAAACTACAAAAAAAGAAAAGTTATTTGAAGCCAAGGAAGAAATCCACAGTCTACGCACCAACCTGGAAAAGGAAACTAGAGAAAGAAACACATTATTACAGCGTTCGGAACGTCGAATCATTCAAAAAGAAGAAGCTCTCGACGCCAAACAACGCGAGCAGGACAAAAAAGACAAAGATCAACAAGCACAAGCCAAACGTCTGAACTCAATGGAAGCTTCACTTCAACAGAAGATGGATCTTCAGGAAAAAGAATTGGAACGAATCGCCTCAATGAGTCGAGATGACGCCAAAGCGATCCTGTTGGATGAAGTTGATAAAAAACTCGATCGGGAGAAGGTTCAACGAATTCGTGATATGGAAGAGGATATACGGGAAAATGCCGTGCGCAATTCCCAAAAGATCCTGGCCAATACGATCCATCGGATCGCCAGTGACTTTGTATCCGAAAGCACCGTATCCGTCGTCAGTCTTCCCAACGAGGAAATGAAAGGCCGTATCATCGGTCGGGAAGGTCGCAACATTCGTGCTCTGGAAAAAGAGACCGGTGTCGATCTGATCATTGATGACACACCCGAAGCCGTTGTTCTATCCAGTTTTGATCCGGTCCGGCGTGAAATCACCCGGTTAGCACTGGAAAAACTGATCACGGATGGACGGATCCACCCCAGTCGAATCGAAGAGATGGTCAATAAAAGCCGTCAGGAGATCGACGAAAAGATGAAAGAAGAAGGCAAAAACGCCATCTTCGAGCTGGAACTCAGTCGGGTCCACCCCGAACTGGTCAAAATGATCGGCCGTTTACAATTCCGAACCAGCTACGGTCAAAACGTGTTGAAGCATGCTATCGAAGTGGCTAAAATATCCGGTATGCTGGCCAAAGAATTGGGAGCAAATGTCCGGATCGCCAAACGAGCCGGTCTGTTCCATGACATTGGAAAAGCCATCGACACGGATCAGGAAGGCACTCATATCGAGCTCGGTATGCAGGTGTTGAAGAAGTATGGCGAGAGCGACGAGATCATTCACGCCATGAGCACCCACCACGGCGATTTCGAACCCGAAACGATCGAAGCAGTTATCGTCACCGCAGCTGACGCCATCAGTGCAGCCCGACCCGGTGCCAGACGCGAATCACTCAATAACTACATCAAACGTCTGGAAAATCTGGAGGCGATCGCCGACAGTTATGACGGAGTCGAGAAAAGCTTTGCCATTCAAGCCGGACGAGAAGTCCGCGTCATGGTCTTGCCCGACAAGGTAGACGATGATCGAATGGTCCTACTGGCACGAGAAATCAGCAAACGGATCGAGGATGAGATGGATTATCCCGGTCAGGTAAAAGTTCATATCATCAGGGAATCCCGTGTCGTTGATTACGCTAAATAACAGGCTTAGGTCTGTTATTTATCTAATGAGTTTCTATTCGCTAATTTGATAAGTATTGGGTATACATTTCTTGAAACT
>JAAZLX010000159.1 GCA_012799095.1 Tissierellia bacterium | reverse complement strand
TTCTT
Source organism: Tissierellia bacterium (assembly GCA_012799095.1). Lineage (GTDB taxonomy): Bacteria > Bacillota > Clostridia > Peptostreptococcales > Acidaminobacteraceae > DUPT01. The sequence goes on along the minus strand of JAAZLX010000159.1, from coordinate 3,444 downwards.
TCCACTTATCTTTTTCTAATAGATGACTTCCCTTGACATCAACACTACCGTCTCCACGTGTTCTGTCCAGGGAAACATATCTACCGGTTGAATGGCTTCGACATGAAATGTTTTACTCAGTATTTCCAGATCACGCTTCAGTGTTTCAGGATTACAAGACACATAGATCATGCGTTGAGGCTTGATTGTCTCGACCGTTTTTAAGAAGGCTTCTTCACAACCCGCTCTGGGTGGGTCGACAATCAAACAATCAATATCTTTTTCTTTGATCGGTAAATGGTGGATCCATTCGGTGGCATCACCATGAAAGAACTGGACATTGGTCACATTGTTCAACTTGGCATTGAAAATGGCATCACGCACGGCCTCACGATTGGATTCGACAGCATAGACTTGCTTGACATTATCTGCCAGGGATAAGGCGATAGTTCCGATTCCACTGTAGGCATCGATCACTACGTCGCTAGGTTTCAACTGAGCCAGATCGATGGCTGTCCGGTACAGAACTTCCGTCTGGACCGGATTGACCTGATAGAAACTTCCGGCACTCAGGCGGTATTTTTTTTCTAACAATTCATCATACAAATGGTTTTTACCCGAGAAACTGATATCCTTTGGGCCCAGGACCATCGATGTCTTTCGTTCATTGAGATTGAAGACGACACCGACAATCTCAGGGTGTTTCTTTCTGATGGCTTTGACAAAGTTGGCTTTCCCGGGGACCATTTTATCGGCTACCACGATCACCAACAGGACCTCGCCTGTTTTATATCCGGTTCGCACCAGAATATGACGGATAAGACCGCGCTGGGCATCTTCATTATAGACAGTCCATTTGAATGATGGTATCAACTGTCTGACTGAGTGAATAATAGCCTGAGCAGTCTTATCTTCGATCAGACAATGATCGACTGAAACAACTTTATGTGACTGTTCTTTGTAATTACCGGTTATGACTTGACCCTTGGGCGTGACTGAAACCACCGCCTGCACTTTGTTGCGGTAGTAAAAAGGATCCTTCATCGCAAGGATCGGCCTGACCTGGGCAAAAGAACTCAGTAGGTCATGTAGTTTATTTTGCTGTTTGTCGAGATAGGCTGGATAATCATTATGTTGATAAGAGCATCCGCCACATTGTTTAAACACAGGACATTTCATTTGATTCACCTCTACTTGTATTCATTATAGACGGATAGAGGATGATATCCAAATTGATTCTTTTATCCTGTTGACTGTAGTTGATATTGCCATGATACTTTTTTACGATTGTTCTTATGATGGATATGCCATAGCCCATGCCAAAATTTTTCCGTCGCATTGGCAGTCCACGATAAAACAAGACCAGAGGGGAAGAATTGATCATTCGAATGATGACCATCCCTTTGATGCACTTGGCATAGCCGTCGACTTTACCACCCTTGATTTTTGCAGCTGCATTGATAGCATTATCGAATAGATTTCCAAACAGACAAACGATATCCCGATGTGATAAGCGGTGGGCGATCATCCTGTCACTGAGAAAAACAAAACTAACACCACGTTTTTTCGCCTGGTTGGTTTTGATTTCGATCAATATTTCCAAGGTGTTCGGTGATGGCTCAATTATCGGTTCATCATGCGCCGGCTCCATTCCGGACTGACCATGCCCTGCCTCGTTCACCAGCAGATGATTCTTTAAATCATGAATATAGCAATGGACCTGTTCTCGATGCCTTGCCAAGGCTACCACTTGCTTTTCATACAGTGTGATCCGTTTCGATTGCTCTTGTAGTTGCTTGACCGTATGCTCGATTCCAAAGATGATCAACAGATAGCTGATTCCCGCCAGAAGGAAACAACCAATCAAAGTGGTCGTTCTTGACAGAAACATATCATCGACCAGGTAAGCGATGATCGGTGTAAAGAGGCTGATCATCAGACAACCGAGTATAAAGTGAAAGGTGTATTTATGCCGTTGATTTGATTGATCTAATTCATCCCATCGATCTGTACGAAGAAATATATTATGCAACCAACTCTGCCACTGCTTCATTACGTCCTCCCCCTCGCTAATTCCAAGAGCAAATGATTCAACTGCTTCTGATATTTCCGAGATATGGGCAAAACGCTGCCATCACATAACCAGAGCTTGTTACAACCTATTTCCAATACATAATCGAGATTGACCAAATACGATTGATGGATCCTGAAAAAAGGATACTCCAGGAAAAAATCAGACAGTTTAGCATACGTTCTATATGTGTTGAGTCTGGTGTGGATTTGGACCACAGGACCACGACTCTCCATATAAACCAGATCCCTCAGGGCGACTCTGACAAGTTGTCGGCCATGATTAAACTCTATCGAATTCATTAGACTGCCATAGCGAATCGATCGTACCAAATGATGGATATCATCCGGATCCAGTGGTTTGATCAAAAAATCATATGGCTGAGTAGAAAACAAATCGAGAACGGCATCAGTGTAGGCAGATAAATAGACGATCGGGCAAAAAGAATTGATCGGAGAACTGCGGATCCTCTGACCTAAAGTAAAGCCGGTCGTATCAGGCAGATAAATATCAAGAAAAATAATATCGAACGGCTGAATATCCACAACTTTTAAAAAAGAGGTACCATCCAAAAACATCTCGAGCTGACAATCAGGCAGTACTGAAGAGAATTGTTCATGAATAGCATTGTCATCATCTACTAATACAATTGTCATCATGAATATACCTATTTGTTAATTATTTTAGCTCAAAATGACACATTTGTAAAGGGTTGCCCGGAAATACCAACAAATTGGCCCCTACTGCCTTTTTGAGTTATTATAGGGTTATGAAAACAAAAAATCTGATCTTTGACTTGGATGGCACCCTGTGGGATGCCGCCCCACCGGTGGCAGAAGGCTGGAACCGGATTCTACAACGAGAAATACCGCTGACAAGTAATGACGTTCGAAAACTGGCAGGACTGCCGATGGATATTATCTTTGAAAAACTTGATGTTGAACCGGATCCCGAATTGCTGCGACGTTTGATCGCATCGGAACATCAAGTGATCGAAGAAACCGGGGCTGAATTATTTCCCGGCATCCGTCAAACCATCGAGCAGCTGGCGAAATGTTATAACCTCTACATCGTCTCCAACTGTCAACAGGGATACATCGAACTTTTCCTGCGCAAAATGGACATGCAGGACTTATTCATTGACCACTTGTGCTGGGGTGACACCAATCAGCCAAAAGGTATCACCATCCAGCGTTTAATGACACATCATGGTATGAATAATGCCGTTTATATCGGCGATACCCGGGGAGACCAGGTCGCAGCCGAAGTCAGCGGGATTCCTTTTATCTTTGTCACTTATGGTTTTGGCCAGGTAGAAGAACCGGTCGAAAAAATCGATCACATCGGCGAATTACTGGAGGTATTCCCATGTCCCTAGAGAGGGCAAAGGCCCA
>JAAZLX010000158.1 GCA_012799095.1 Tissierellia bacterium | reverse complement strand
ATAACCGGTGTCAGACTCTGGCACGCACCAGTTCGATGGCCTCTTTTCCGCTCAGGTGTTCCACGGTGATCGCCACGATCGCCGGAAGACCGGAAGAGACCTCGCGATCAAACGCCTCCGGCGTTTCCCCCGGGGAGAACTTATCGACCAACGCATGTAAGGCTTCCATCTGTTCCGGACCCTCTACCAACCTGGCTTGCCCAAAGACCAGCGCGCTGCGAAAATAACTGGTGAACTCCCGGGGAACGATCTCATCCTGATCGACCACAACAAACGACACCTTGGGGTGCTTGCGTATGGCATCGAGTTTGTGGCCGGATCTGGCCGAATGAAAATAAATGGTCTGATTGTGATAAGTATAGTTGAGCGGCACGGCATAGGGATAGTCGTCGTCGCCCAGACAGGCCAGCACACCGTGACTTCCATTGATCAATATAGCCTCAGCCTGTTCCCGGCTGAGATTTTGTTTTTTACGACGCATGGGACGAAACATGATTTCTCCTTTTTTCTGATCAGTCAAACAGAGAGAGTTGCTCCGGCGACAGAGCACTGAGCTGAAGCGGTCCGTTAAAGGGCTTGAGCATGTCGATGGCTGAAGCTGTGTCAAACAAGTAAGCGGACAGCTGTTCCGGCTTGAGCAGCACCGGCATCCGGTGGTGGATCGGCTCGATCTGCTGATTGGCATCAGTGGTGATGATGACAAACCGGCTGCCCTGATCACTGGCCAGGATGAGGCCGGCCATCGTCATGATATCATCCGTCTCGACCTGGTATTTAACTTTGTGCTGTTTCCATTCGTAATACGACTGGGCCGGAATCAAACACCGGCTCGTGATGATGGCTTGTGAAAACAGCCTTCGACTGGTGATGGTCTCACTCCGGGCATTGATGACAAGCTTGTTATCCAGCGGATAGCCCCAGTTGGCGCTGGTGAACCCCTGATGAGTGATAATCGGTAATTCCTGAGAGGGGAAGGCCTCTCGCGTTGGCACCGGTGCGGTGACCATGGATTCGATCTCTTTGATCGCCTGACGGTACTGCTCCATATCGAGATCGGTCAGTCCGGCTTGATAACGACCGCACATCATGCCCTCCGGTACTGGGTCGGCACCATGTCATCGACGTCAAAGCGCCGGGCCAGTTGATGGACAAAGTATGGGTTTCTCAGCAGTTCCCGACCGAGAAAGACCATGTCTGCCCGACGGTTCTCGATGATTTCAGTTGCCATATCAATTGAATTGATCAGGCCACCGGCAATGGTTGCCATATCGATATGTTGTTTGATGATCTCAGAGAATGGCACTTGATAACCGGGGAAAGCCCGGGGTGCTGTTTCACTGACACCGCCACTTGAGACATTGATCGAATCGACCCCCAGGTCCTTAAGATGCTTGGCTAATTGAATCAAATCAGTCTGACTCAAGCCGTCATCGCGCCAATCGGAAGCAGAGATTCGGACTTGAAGCGGTTTCTGCTCAGGCCAGACTTGTTTGACCGCCTGAATGACTTGATCGAGTAGCTTCAGTCGCTCGGACAGAACGAGTTCCGGACGGGTCAGGGGGGAGATCGCTTCACTCAGTAGATATCCATGAGCCCCATGGATCTCGATCAAGTCGAAGCCGGCTTCCAGTGCCCGCTTGGCAGCTTGTTGAAAGGCATCAGCGATCATGGGATAATCTTCTTGCTTCAATTTTTGGGGCGCAATATATTCCCGGTTAAAGGCTTGATCACTGACCGAATAGTGTGGCAAAACGGCACTTTGTGATTTTCGGCCGGCATGCTGCAACTGGATCCCGATCTTCGATCCCAGTTGCTGGACCGCCTGGACGATCGCAGCCAGACGATCACGCTGATCGTCATTCCAGATACCTAAGTCATTGTCAGTGATCCGACCTTCAGGAGAGACAGCAGTCGCCTCTACGATAATCAGGCCGACGTTTCCGACCGCTCGAGTGGTATAATGAGAATAGTGCCAGGGGTTGGCCAGACCATCTTCCTTGGCACTGTACATGCACATCGGGGGCATGACGATTCGGTTTTTTAGCTCCATATCCTTGATAACAAAAGGGGTCAAAATCTTTTTCATAAATCCTCCTGGGCTATGTATACCCGAAACCATCGCAATATTTGACACAGAATGAGGTCTGAATGAACCTGTTTGATATGTTACGTGAAGATAATTTAAGACATAAGCAACCACTGGCAGAGCGCATGAAGCCAACTACCCTTGAGGAGTTTGTCGGTCAGGAAGACATTTTAGGCCGGGGTAAATTGTTGCGCCGTCTGATCGAAGCCGACCGTTTGACCAGCATTATATTGCACGGTCCGACCGGTGTCGGAAAGACATCGCTGGCCCGGATCATTTCCCATTTGACCAGCTCCGATTTTGTCACCATCAATGCCGTGACGGCCGGGATCAAGGATATCAAAGAAGTGGTCGAACGGGCCAAAAAGAACCTGGAACTGAGTGGTCAGCGGACGATCCTATTTGTTGATGAGATCCATCGCTTCAATAAAACGCAGCAGGACGCCTTATTGCCCCATGTTGAACACGGGATCCTGATCCTGATCGGTGCGACAACAGAAAACCCTTACTTTGAAGTCAACCGGGCGCTGTTGTCCCGCTCGCTGGTGTTTGAGCTGACACCGCTCAATGACAAAGACATTATGCGGCTGATCGATCTGGCGATCGCCAATGATCCGTTATTATCCGAAATGGATATCGACCTCAGTCCCCATGGCAAGGCATTTATTACCAAAAACAGTCTGGGTGATGCCCGACGAGCTCTCAATATCCTCGAGCTGGCTGTCCTGACGACAGAACCGGTCGACGGGAAAGTGGTGATTACCGAGGACACCTTGTCCCAAAGCACTCAGAAGCCGTTCTTCAATTATGACAAGCAGGGAGATTATCATTATGATGTCATCAGTGCTTTCATCAAAAGCATCCGCGGAAGTGATCCGCAAGCCGCTCTGTATTATATGACTCAGATGCTTCTCAGTGGTGAAGATCCCAAATTTATTGCCCGACGGATGGTCATTTTAGCAGCCGAAGATATTGGCCTGGCCGATCCTCAGGCTTTGGTCCTAGCCAATACCGGATTTGATGTTATCCATAAGATCGGTATGCCGGAAGCCCGGATCGTCCTGGCGGAGGTTTGCATTTATTTAGCTCTGGCAGAAAAATCGAATACTGCTTATGAAGCGATTGGAGCAGCTTACCGGACCCTGGAAGAAAAAGGTCAGGCTCAGGTCCCGCCTCATCTGAGAGATGGCACCAACAAAGATCTGAGAGGGTTAAAACAGCCCTACAAATATCCCCATGCCTTCCCCGGAGCATTTGTATCACAACAATACCTGCCGGATGCATATCGTGATATCGAATTTTATAAACCAAACCACCGTGGGGTAGAAGACACCCTAGTCCGTCAATGGATGAAACGTCGTCAACAAGATGAAGATGACACTGAATAATACAGTTTT
>JAAZLX010000157.1 GCA_012799095.1 Tissierellia bacterium | reverse complement strand
TTTTCTCATTTAAACCGACCCCGGCTACATTATATTCGAATACTTTGGCAATCGATGTCCCCTGGGATCCATTGTAGGTATGTTTTTTCCCTGACACCAGATTGTCAGCAGCCATCCGACCCTGCTTGTTGGCCGGACCGGCCAACGGAATCGCAGTGGCCTGACCGGTGGTCAAGTGCTTGACTTCGATTGCGTCTCCGACTGCATAAATTCCGGGGATATTGGTTTCCAGATACTCATCTACGATGAGATGGCCACGCGGTCCAAAATCCAGTCCACTATCTCTTAAAAAGCCGGTTTGAGGACGAACGCCCAAAGATAAAAGGATCATATCGGTGGTCAGTATTTGACCGTCCGCCAGCTTGACTTGTAAACCATCTGCTGTCTTAGAGAAAGATTCCACTTTCGAACTAAGGTGTAGTTCAACTCCTAATTCACGCATATGTTCATGTAATATCTGAGCCATGTCAAAGTCGACCGGGGCCATGACCTGATCCAGCATCTCAACAATCGAGACTTTGATTCCTTTTTCGTAAAGGTTTTCGGCCATTTCCAGTCCAATGAAGCCTCCGCCGACGACGATCGCTCGCTTCGGGTTGGCTTCTGCTATGTAATCGTATATCCGATCAGTATCAGGAATGGTCCAAAGGGTAAAAATGCCTTCTTCCTTGATGCCCGGAATCGGTGGCTTAAGCGGTTCCGAACCGGGAGACAGGATCATCTGACTAAAATCTTCCTGATAAGTCTCCCCTGTAATATGATTCAAGATCTCGACGGTTTTGTTCGCCGTGTCGATCGTCAGGACTTCATGTTGTGTCCGGACGTCGATATTGAAGCGATAGTGCATCAACTCCGGTGTCATGACCAACAAGTCACCCCGGTTTTCAATGACACCCCCGATATAATAGGGCAATCCACAGTTTGCATAAGAAATATATTTGCCTTTTTCGATCAGAATAATTTCAGCTGTTTCGTCCAACCGGCGCAGTCTGGTAGCGGCACTGGCCCCTCCGGCCACCCCGCCGATCCCAATAACTTTTCTTGCCATGTTTCCTCCTCGTGCCCCCCCCTATAGGGGGGTTATGTGAATAATGTATCATAACACGATCAGAATTATAATGGTCAATAATAATAATTAATGTTATGAATAATCTTTAGGGCAAAAAAAGATCCTGCGTATCGGCAGGATCAATATATGAAGTTTTTGCGCATTCAGCTATTGTAGTAAAGGTTGGATGAGGCAAACTCATCATCACTGGTAGCTTCCATGCCGAGAGACCGCAATACCCTCTCATCGTTCGTGTTTAGGATGGTGGTAGAATGGACCTGACAGCCTCGTAGACTGCTTAAATGATCAAATGCGGCCTGAGCTACCGGATTGGTAGCAGCGCTCATGCTGAGGGCGATCAGGATCTCTTCCAGGTCGAGAATACTTTCGCTGTCATGCAGCGCCTCGGTCTTAAGTTTACCGATCGGTTCCAGGATGACAGGAGATAATAAGTGGATATCATCACTGATTTTGGCGATATGCTTCAGGGCATTCAATATGGCTGATGCCGAAGCCCGCATGATGTCCGTTGCCCGACCGGTGATCATAGTACTATCGACCAATTCGATCGCAACGGCCGAGGCGATTTCACGACCGGTATTCTCTTTCACCTGGTCGGCCTTTCCCCGGGCTGCCGATACGACTTTGCGGTCAAGTTCATTCAGGTTCATTTTATCCAGGATCAGCTGCATCCGGTCGTTTGTCTCTCCATCGACCAAACCGAGGCGATATTCGACCTTGGTCTTGAAGTACCGTCGGATGATTTCTTGTTTGGCGGCCTCGATCACGACCTCTTCATCAATGATCCCAAAGCCGATTCGGTTGACTCCCATATCTGTCGGCGACTGATAGACCGAATCTTCACCGGTGATCTTTTCAATGATCCGCTTTAATACCGGAAAGGTCTCAATGTCCCGATTATAATTGACTGTTGAGACACCATAGGCATCCAGGTGATAGAAGTCGATCATATTGATGTCCTGCAGGTCGACGGTGGCTGCCTCATAAGCAATATTGACCGGATGTTTTAGTGGCATATTCCA
>JAAZLX010000156.1 GCA_012799095.1 Tissierellia bacterium | reverse complement strand
ATGGTTTTGTAAATACTCGATCAGATCCTGTGGTAGATTGGTCATTTTTGAGTAATCCAGCACCCGGTTTTTATGGAGCCATTGGTAGAGCTGTTTACGTCGAAATGGTTGACCCGGCAGGTCAGCCTGTAATAGCTGGTTTTGGCTCCAGGATAAGATGTGATCCATTAATAGCCCCGTTCATAGTTGATTATATTACGCAACGGTTGGTTGGATTGGAACCGCTGCAGATTGTCATAAAAAAGTTCGAAGCGACCACGGGCGATATGCTGATCGACCCAGGAATTATGCGAACTGATGATGATATTCGGTAATTGCCACAGAGGAGAATTCTCCGGTAGCGGTTCGGTCTCAAATACATCGAGTGCTATCATGCCCAGATGGTCGTGATAACGGATCAGATCTTTTTCCACGAGGACTAGGCCGCGTGAAATATTATGCAGGTGAGCGCCCGGTTTCATCGCCAGGATAAATTCACCATCGATCAAACCGATGGTATCGGGAGTGGCCGGCAGACAGTTGATGACATGATCTGCCCGGGCCAGGACTTGTTTGATATCCGCCAGGCGGTGTGTCTCATCAAACCCTTCGACCGGATGGCCTGAGCGATTGACCCCAAGACAATCCACCTCAAAACCAGCAAGGCGTTTGACAGATTCCCGAGCCAATGTCCCGGTACCGATAAAGGCGATGGTCTTGCCCTTAAGACTGGTCAGGCTCATCAACATGCGCCATTTATGGTCCCGCTGGTTGTCATAGATTTGGTGCAGGCGTTTTTCCATTGCCAGAATCATACCGACGACCCACTCACCTATCTGGGGAGAATAACCCCCATGATTGTTGCTGATCATGACATCCTGAAACTCAGGACTCACCTGGTCAAAACCGATGCTTGTCAGTTGGATCCACTTAAGATTCGGCAGTTGCTGCCGCGTCAGTCCGGGAAAGGCATTATAAGTGATCAATATGTCGACATCGGAATAATCTCCTTGGAAATCGGACCTGCGTTCATCTTCAAAGAGGATCTCGTAGCCGAGATCCTCCATTTGTTTGACATGGTCCTGGACCATGTTCACAGTTAGAAGGACTTTCATTAAAACAGACCTACGATCTCCCCGTCAGGCAGAATGTCGATGTTGTTGGCTGCCGGTACTTTGGGCAGTCCCGGCATGGTCATGATCGCACCGGTGATTGCTACGATAAAACCGGCTCCGGCACTCAAGCGCAACTCGCGAATTTCAATATCAAAATCGGTCGGTCGGCCAAGTTTTGTCGCATCATCCGAGAAGGAATACTGTGTTTTGGCCATACATATCGGCAAATTACCATAACCGATCTTTTCAAATAATCGAAGTGAGGTCATGGCTTCCTTACTGAAGTTGACGGAATCAGCTCCGTAGATCTTTTGAGAGATCGTGCGGATCTTATTTTCGATCGTATCTTCTACATCGTAGAGATAATGGAATTCGGATTTTTGGTTTTCCATCACTTCTAATAGCATTTCGGCCATTTCGATCCCGCCTTCTCCACCTTTTGAGAAGACATCGCTCAAGGCCAACGGGACGCCTCTGTCTTCCATCAGACGGCGCAGTTCAGCAACTTCGGCATCACTGTCTGTCGGGAAACGATTAAGAGCTACGATATAGGGAACACCAAACCGATCAAGGTTTTCCATATGCTTTTCAAGGTTGGCGAAACCATGGGAGATGGCGTCAACATTTTCTTGGCTCAATTCGTCTTTTTTTACACCACCGTGCATTTTGAGGGCTCGGATCGTAGCAACGATGACTACACCATCGGGATTTAAGTTAGCTGAGCGGCATTTGATATCGAAGAATTTTTCCGCTCCGAGATCAGCTCCAAAGCCGGCTTCAGTCACGACATAGTCGGCATAGCGCAGTCCCATTTTGGTTGCCAGCACAGAATTACAACCGTGAGCGATGTTGGCAAATGGTCCACCGTGAATCAGCGCCGGTGTGTTTTCTAAAGTTTGCACCAGATTCGGTTTGATCGCTTCATACAATAGAACGGATAAGGCACCGGTTGCGCCGATCTGCTCACATGTGACAGGATTTCGTTTTCTGTCATAGGCGACGATCATACGGCTGAGTCGCTCCTTCAAATCGGAAATACTGTCAGCCAGACATAAGATTGCCATAACTTCGGAAGCAACAGAGATATTAAAACCATCCTGGCGCGGAATGCCGTCACCCAGCCCACCCAGGCCGATGGTGATGTTGCGAAGCGCCCGGTCATTCATATCCAAAGCCCGCTTCCAGACTACTCTACGGACATCAATGTCCAGCGGATTGCCCTGATAGATCGAATTGTCGATCATGGCGGAAAGCAAGTTGTTGGCCGCGGTAATAGCATGGATATCTCCGGTAAAGTGGAGATTGATATCGACCATCGGTACCACCTGGGCATAACCTCCCCCGGCGGCACCGCCCTTCATGCCGAAGCTTGGTCCTAAGGACGGTTCACGTATCGCGGTAACCGCGGTTTTCCCCAATTTATTCAATGCCATGCTGAGGCCGACATTGGTCGTAGTTTTGCCTTCTCCTGCCGGAGTCGGTGTAATAGCAGTTACTAGGATCAGCTTGCCGTCTTCTTTTTCGACATCAAGCGCTTCTAAATCGATTTTTGCTTTGTATTTACCAAAATGTGTCAAAAGGTCGGTATCGATTCCCAGATTTTTGGCAATCTCATCAATGGGGAGCAACTTAGCTTCATTGGATATCTGGATGTCTGTCTTCATGGAGTCCTCCTCAGTCTACAGGCTTTGATCGTGTTAACCATCAACATGATAATGGTCATCGGTCCAACGCCACCCGGCACCGGTGTCAAATAACCGGCTTTTTCAGCCACGTTTTCAAAATCGACATCACCAACCAGTTTCTTTTCCAGCCGATTGATCCCGACATCGATTACGATCGCGCCGTCTTTAATCATTTCACCAGTCAAATAGTTTGGTCGTCCGATGGCGACCACGACGATATCGGCCTGCTTTGTCAACTCAGCCAGATTTTTGGTTCTGGAATGAGTGATCGTAACGGTTGCATTTTGTTCCAGCAGCAAGTGAGCCATTGGTTTACCGACGATATTACTGCGGCCGATAATAACGGCATGTTTTCCTTCGATAGGGATATCATATGCTGCCAGCAATTTCATGATGCCATTTGGTGTGCATGGCTTCGGTCCGGGCAATCCCTGCATCAATTTGCCGACATTTTCCGGGTGGAAACTGTCAACATCTTTGGCTGGGTCGATCGCTTGTAATATCTTTTGCTCATCGATTTGATCAGGCAAAGGCAGCTGGACCAGGATACCGTCGACTTGATCGTTCTGGTTCAGTTGATCGATCAGTTCGAGCAATTGTTGTTCGGTGGTGTCATCGGCCAGGGTGTAAGCAAAGTTTTTAATGCCGATTTTTTCGGCCATCTTTTCTTTTCGTCCGACATAGACCTTGGAAGCCGGATCATTACCGACTAAAATAACTGCCAGACCGGGAACAATACCTTGTTCCCGGAGTCCGGCAGCAGTCTGGGTTAATTCGGCTTGTAGGTCAGCGGCAACTTTAGTCCCGTCTAATCTGATCATCGGTCATATCTCCATATTTCAGTATCAATGCTTTGGCAGCATAGACCTCGTCGACCCGACCGACCTTGGTGGTATGAGGGGCTTGTTTTAATGTTTCCGGATCTTCGATGCCTTCACGGGCAATCTGTTCCATGATGTCTGCAAATTGATCCAGGGTTGCTTTTGACTCAGTCTCAGTCGGCTCCACCATAATCGCTCCGTGAACGATCAAGGGGAAGTAGATGGTTGGTGGATGGACACCGAAGTCCAACATCCGCTTGGCAATATCAAGAGTGGAAATTTCCGGATGGTCTTTGATGCCGCTGAGGACAAATTCGTGCTTACAGACTTGGTCAAACGGCAAGGCATACGTCTTCTTTAACCGCTTCATCATATAGTTGGCATTTAAGACGGCCATATCGCTGGCCAGTTCAAGACCTGGTCCACCGAGTGATTTAATATAAGTGTAAGCCCGAACTAATATACCGTAGTTTCCATAGTATGCTTTGACCTTACCGATGGAATGCGGCCGATCATAATTGAAAAAATAACCATCATCTGATTTATCGACTACCGGTACCGGCAAAAATTCCGCCAGGTGGGCTTTGACGCCGACCGGACCACCGCCCGGTCCGCCTCCGCCGTGAGGAGTCGAGAAAGTTTTATGGACATTGTAGTGCATGACATCAAATCCCATGTCACCGGGACGAGCTTTGCCCATGATGGCGTTCATGTTGGCTCCGTCATAATAGAGCTGTCCGCCGACATCGTGGATGATCCTGGCGATTTCCTCGATCTGCTGTTCAAACAATCCCAGAGTGGAAGGATTGGTCAACATCAACCCGGCAGTGTTTTCATTGACAGCAGCTTTTAACGCTTCCAGGTCTACCCCGCCATCAGCCTGTGACTTGATTTCGATCAAGTTGTAACCGACCATGGCTACCGTAGCCGGATTGGTGCCGTGAGCAGAGTCAGGCACGATGATCTCGTTTTTGTGAACATCACCGTTTTTCTCATGGAAAGCCTTAATGATCATCAGACCGGTCAGTTCGCCCTGAGCACCGGCAGCCGGCTGAAGTGTAAATGCGTCCATCCCCGCGATGATTTTCAGTTGTTCCTGCAATCCATACATCAGCTCAAGCGAACCCTGGATGGTTTCAAGTGGTTGTTTTGGGTGCAGATATGCCAGTGACGGCATTTTGGCGATGTCTTCGTTGATTTTGGGATTGTACTTCATAGTACACGATCCCAGGGGATAGAATCCGGTATCAACGCTGTGGTTGAGCAGGGAAAGATTGAGATAATGACGCATGATCTCGTTTTCTGACACTTCGGGCAAGTCTAAGTCTTGTCGTAATTCACCCAGATTTGACAGATCAACTTCCGGAACATCGAGTTTTGGCAAAGAATAACCGATTTGACCCGGGGTGGATTTTTCAAAGATCAATGTATTGTAATGGCTCATTGAAACCTCCTTACGACCTCGAGGTATTTATCGAGTTCTTCTTTGGTCCTCTTTTCGGTCACGGCAATTAATATCTCATTGTTATCAAGCTCAATTCCACCCAGGATATTTTCCTGTTTCAAGGCATCTAACAGCTCTTTTGCATCACCTCTGTATTGAAGAGTGAACTCTTTAAAATACGTATTGCCGCGGGTTTCATTGAACAGTCCGGTCTCCAGCAGTCCATTGCGCAGATAAGTTGCCTTGGCGTATGCCTGGCGGCAGACTTCCTGGAGTCCTTGCGGTCCCATGACATTGAGGTAAATCGAAGCAACCAGTGAATTCAGTGATTGATTGGAACAAATATTACTGGTGGCTTTGTAGCGTCTGATGTGTTGTTCGCGAGCCTGCAGCGTCAAAACAAACGCCCGGTTGTTTCGTGAGTCACGAGTCAAACCGGCTACCCGGCCGGGAATTCGGCGAATATGCTTGCGTGACACAGCCATGTAGCCCAGATAAGGGCCGCCCAGGTTCATCCCATTGCCAAGGCTTTGTCCATCACCGACGACGATATCTATTCCATAATTGCCCGGTTTTTCTAATACGCCGAGACTGATCGGATCCGTGATCAGGACAGAAAAGGTTTTACCCTCGGTCATGGAGCCTAATTGCTTGACGTCTTCCAGGGTGCCGTAATAGTTTGGGTTTTGCATCACCAGACAGGCGGTTTCGGGTGAGATCAGATCGTTGGCCCGGGATAGATCGGTCTTGCCGTCGACTACCGGCAGGGTGATCACTTCGATCCCTCGGAAGTGGAGATATGTCTTGATGACCTCAAAATATTCCGGATTGATCGCTTCACTGATCAGCACACGCTTGGCCTTACGGGTATTGTTGATCGCCAATAAGACTGCTTCGGCGGCTGCATTGGAGACATCGTACATCGAGGCATTCGAGGTATCCATTCCAGTCAACTGACAGATGAGGGATTGGTACTCGAATATCATCTGAAGCGTTCCCTGGGCGATCTCCGGTTGATAAGGCGTATACGAGGTATAGAATTCGCTCCGGCCGATAATATGATCAATGATCAAGGGTCGGAAATGGTCGTATACTCCCCCACCTAAAAAACAGATATTATCGTCTAGATTTTGATTTTTCTTACCTAGTTCCGTGGCATGGCGCAACATGTCAGTCTCACTCAGAGCATCCTCGATCGGCAGGTTACCCTGAAAACGTAGATTCTTCGGAATGTCGGCAAATAACTCATCGATTGAAGAAATGCCTAATTCTTCCAGCATTTCCTGAGTAACTTGCTCACCGTTTGGAATGTAACGATGCGATGTCATTACGCTTCGCTTTCAAGAAACGCCTTGTACTCTACCTCATCCATCAGTTCATCGAGTTCTGATTCATCGGACAATTGTACGGCCGCGATCCAGTTCTCCATGGGATCTTCGTTCAACAGCTCCGGTTGGTCTTCTAACGCTTCGTTGATCTCGACGACCTTACCTGAAACTGGTGAAAAGATATCAGAGGCACTTTTAACTGATTCAACGACTCCGATGGGGTCGCCAACGGCAACGTCCAATTCAAGTTCCGGCAGTTCTACATATACTATGTCTCCTAGTTGATCCTGAGCATAATCGGAAATTCCGACATAAGCGATCCCATCTTTGACTTGAACATATTCATGCTCGTTGGTAAAGAATAATTTTGACATTTTTCCCTCCTGGAATTCCTTTGGTTTATTTTTTTCTTGGTAGAAAGCGCTTGCTGATCTGTACAGCTTTGAGCTTTTTATTACGTACCCCAATCAACAGTTCCTCACCAAGTTTTGCGTATTCGGCGGGGATCAGTGCCAGGGCGATCGTCTTGCCAACAGTCGGTGCTTTATAACCCGTGGTAATGTGACCGATTTCTTCCTGATCGAGATTGTATACCGGATAGTCAGTTCGGGCGATACCTCGGTCGAGTAATTCAACAGCGACGATTTTACGGGCAGTCCCGGATTCTCGTTCCGCCTTGATCACGTCAGAGCCAATGAAATCGCCCTGACTGACGAAAAAGCCGAAGCCACTTTCAAGCGGTGTCCGATCATCCGACAATTCGTTGCCATAGAGCGGTAAACCGGCTTCAAAGCGCAGGGTGTCGCGGCTACCCAGTCCGGCAGGCTTAACAATGCCTTGTCCGACCCGCAAAATTTCGTTCCATACAAGGGAGCTGTCTTGCGGTTGAACAAAGATTTCGAAGCCATCTTCTCCGGTATATCCGGTCCGCGAAATCATGGCATTGACACCGGCCAGTGAAACATTCTCGACGAAAGTAAAGAATTTGATCTCATCGAGATCGAAATCGACCATTTTTTGCAGAACTTCTTGAGCGTTCGGTCCCTGTAAAGCCATTGCTCCGTAATCATCCATCTGATCGATCACTTCGACATCGAAGTCCCCGACCTGTCCCAGCAGCCATTCCATATCAATGTCATGATTGGCGGCATTGACCACCATGAAGTATTCGTTGGGATCGACTTTGTAGGTCAGTAAGTCTTCGATCACACCACCTTCGTGATTCAACAGAAAACCATAGGCTATCTGTTTGTCTTCCAGTTGAGTGACGTCATTGGTGAAGACGTGCTGGATGAATTCAGTTGCCTGAGGGCCTTTGATCCGGATCTCACCCATGTGTGAGACATCGAATAATCCGGCCTGATTCCGTACCGCTTCATGCTCTTCGACCAATCCGGTATAACGGATCGGCATCAGCCAACCGGCGAAATCAACCATTTCCGCCCCAAGATCGACATGATCTTGATATAGGGGAGTTTTTTTCACTCTGAACCTCCTTTTAATGTATACTTCTATCTTATCCAAGTTACGAGTATTTACAACATGTCTTATAAAAAAGACGCTAAATTGGATAGCGTCTTTTACCTTTAAGAGGAGTATATTCAATTTGTTTCATAAACTGTCGCCCGATCAATCCGGTCAGAAAACCGGTGACGACAGCTGCGACGATCAGAATCGGGTAATACACCCGGGCGATCGAAAAGCTGTTGATCAATAGACCGAGTACGATCGCCTGAGCGGTATTGTGGAGAAAGGCGCCGATGATAGATATGCCGATCAGAGAAAATACCTTAGTCGACGTCAGCAGCAAAAGCTTCATCCCGATCAGTGACACTAGTCCGCCACTCATACTGTAGATCAGTGAAATCGGCGAACCGGTAAACATACTGACCAAAAGCACCCTCAGCACGACGATGATAAGCGTCTGCTTAAAATCAAACAGATAAAGTGCCAGCAAGGTGACAATATTGGCCAGACCGAGCTTGACTCCGGGGACATTGATCAAGGGGATAAATCGTTCAAAATAACTTAGTACCATTGCAATGGTGATCATGAGAGCCATGGTGGTAAACTGGAGCATTTTTATCTTATTCACTGATACCGTCCACTTCCGGCTCTGTCCCATTTGCCTGTATGACAACACTGACACGATGCGGCAGACAGACGATCGCCCGCCCAACGGTCTTTAGGGGGGCAGTGTGCACACAAAGCTGATCGCGACAGTTGGCATCCACCATGGTGACGACCTCATTCTCGATCAGAATCTTGTTATATTGATCGCCATACTCAAGTATGATCTCCTGGTTTTCAGCCAGTGGTTCCACTTGTACGACCTGGCCGTTTTTGGCGATTTCGACAAAACTTCCGACTTCGCGATGGGCCACATTGTAACCAAATAATCCGACCGCTATCATCAAAAACAAAATAGCGACGATAACATCCATTTTTTTCATAACATAACCAATGATGCAGCTAATCCGAGACAGTATGACACAGCGATCAATTGATAATTCACAACAGCCAATCCAAAGGTTTCGGCTTTATTTATTCGGGAAACAAATGTCCGGACATGACGGTGCACCCTTGGCAGTGTGACAAATACAATCAGACAAGTCCAGGGAAGCACTTGGGTAATGACCAGGATCGTGATAACCAGATAGATCAGCAGGTAATTGAAACTGAATAAGTGTTTGCTGTGATCAAGACCAATATAATGTGGCAGAGTATAGCGACCGT
>JAAZLX010000155.1 GCA_012799095.1 Tissierellia bacterium | reverse complement strand
GTTTGACAGGTCAGTACAAGCGACATCAATTGTCGGCTATAGTATCCCGACCTTCATTCTTGCACTAATACTTATTTATTTGTTCTCAGTCCGACTGCAATGGTTGCCGATCAGTGGGCTGTCGACCCCGAACTTCTCCGGTACACCGTGGGAAGAATTCTGGGATCAAGCCAAACACCTGGTGCTGATCATATTAGTTATCCTATTGACTAACGTAGCCTTTATGAGTCGTTATGTCCGAGCAGCCATGATCGACTCGCTCAGTATGGATTATATTAAGACAGCTCGAGCCAAAGGCGTCAAAGAAAAAGCTGTTGTTTACAGCCATGCCTGGAGAAATGCTTTGTTACCGGTCATTACCTTGATCATGTCATGGTTTATCGGTATCTTCGGCGGCTCTGTCGTGTTAGAAACCATGTTCGGTATCAACGGCATGGGCAAGTTTTACATTGATGCCCTCAACGCGAAAGACTTTAATGTCGCGCTGGCAGTTCAAATGTTCTATATTGTAATCAGTTTAATCGGCACTTTACTGATCGACTTAAGCTATGGCTTGGTTGATCCGCGAGTCCGAATTAATGAATAGGGGAGGAATCAATGGAAAATAAAAACCTGCAAACGCCTCCGCCGAAAAAACAAAGCTGGATTCGAATGTTATTCCAGAACTTATTCGGTAAACGCGATGAGCTGGATATTTATAAAGAAGAGCAAATTCAGAGTCCGACAAGAACTATAATTCGGACGTTTGCCTCTAACAAATTATCAATGACAGCCTTGATCGGGTTCGTCATTCTGCTGCTGATCGTCATTATCGGACCGATGTTGTACCCGGTCGATCTGGCTTTTAGTGAGCAGAGTCAACAGAACATCTCCCCGGGCCAAAACATGATGAGTGTTCCGCCTGAACTGGTCCAAAACGGTATCCGTGATATTGCAGTTGGACGGACATTCTCTGTGGGAGTCGATGACAATGGAGAAGTTTATATCTGGGGTAAAACCAATGTCCCCGGGACCAATGTCACAAACGTTCCGGAAGACCTGCCTCCGATCGCTCGTGTAGCTGCCGGTTTTGACCATGTCGTAGCCATCGGCGAAGACGGCCAGATTTACGGCTGGGGAAACAATCGGCAACGTCAGATTCGTTTTACCCGTGATGTCCAGGATCTGGGTGAGATCATTGACATCGCTGCCGGCTACCAGTCGACTGCGATATTAGACGGGGAAGGAGTGGTCCACTTCTTCGGTAACACAAATCTGACTGAAATGTATGAATATAATCAATACCAAGGTCAAATCAAAGATGTTGTATTAACCAATAATGCAGCCATCGGATTGTTGGACGATGGGACCCCGGTTTACCTGGGATCGAAACCATTACCCTACAGCACCCGGATTCCGGATGAAAAATTCATTAAACTGGCTGCTACCAATAAAACAGTAGCCGGTTTGACAGCTGATGGACGGATCATTGTCTGGGGAAGCCCCAATTATAAGGGTGAAGCTGCCATGCCGGACGAGTTCGAATCCCAACCGATCGATATCGCCGGCGGACAATATCACTATGTCGTTAAGCTGGAAAACGGCAATCTGGCCGCCTGGGGTGACAATACATATCGTCAGTCCACCGTACCGGCCAGTATCAATGATGGTAATAATCAAACCATCTATACCGGTTATTATCAAAACTATGCTGTCAAAGAAGACGGTACAGTCCAAACCTTTGGACTCAAAGGCTATCTACTTGGCTCAGACGGTATGGGCCGTGATATGTGGCAACGGATCCTTAATGGTGGTCGCTGGACCATGACCATCGGTGCCTTAGCTGTTCTGATCGCTACCATTATCGGAATCGTGGTCGGCGGTGTTTCAGGTTATTTCGGCGGGCGCGTCGACATCCTGTTGCAACGTATCTCAGAAATCGTCAGTTCCCTGCCATTTCTGCCGTTTGTTATTATATTGAACGTCATTATCGGCAACTCGTTAGGACCCACCCAGCGGATCTATTTGATCATGATAGTGTTAGGTCTGTTGAGTTGGCCGGGTCTGCAACGACTGGTCCGGGCTCAGGTATTTAGTGTTCGTGAACAAGAGTACATTACTGCTGCCCGTTCGATGGGAATACGAGAATACTCGATCATATTCCGACACATCATTCCGAATGTTATCTCGGTCATCATTGTGTCGACCACCCTCAGTTTTGCTTCGTCGATGCTGACTGAATCGTCCCTGTCATTCCTCGGCTTCGGGGTTCGACCACCGATTCCGACCTGGGGGAATATGCTGTATGGAGCCAACAATTCCGTTATAATCCAGCAGTATTGGTGGCAATGGGTCTTCCCGGCGATCGCACTTTCATTGACGGTTATCTTTGTTAACCTGATCGGTGATGGTCTGCGTGATGCGATTGACCCCAAGAGTCAGGAAAGGTAGGAGGCTATGCCATTACTTGAAATTAAAAATCTACACACCTTCTTTAAAACCAAACGCGGTCTGGTCAGAGCGGTGAATGATGTCGATTATGCCGTCGACGCCGGTAAGACACTTGGCGTAGTCGGCGAGTCCGGTTCAGGCAAGAGCGTCTCGGTCATGAGTATTATCCGTTTGCTCGACTCCAACGGCTATATAGCGGAAGGTTCGATCATGTTTGACGGGAAAGAGATGACAACACTGCCCATGCATCAAATACAGGAAGTCCGCGGGGATGACATTTCGGTTATTTTCCAGGAGCCGATGACCGCATTAAACCCTGTGTTTACGATCGAACGTCAGGTCGCAGAACCGTTTATTATCCACCAGGGCATGAGTAAAAAACAAGCTTATGATAAGGTGATCGAAATGCTCGACTTGGTCCGGATCCCCAATCCGGATGAGGTCGCCCGACAGTATCCCTTCCAACTTTCCGGCGGGATGCGCCAGCGGGTCGTTATCGCCATGGCGTTGGCCTGTGAGCCGAAACTCCTGATCGCCGATGAACCGACTACCGCTCTTGATGTCACGATCCAGGCTCAGATCCTAAAACTGATGAATGACCTGAAATCTCGTGTCAATGCGGCCATCATTTTCGTTACCCATGACCTGGCAGTCATCAATGAGATGGCTGACGATGTCGCCGTGATGTACTGCGGAGAAGTGGTTGAAAAAGCCCCGGTCAAAATGATTTTCGTCGATGAAGAGACAAAATACCAACACCCCTACACGGAAGGACTATTGTATTCCATTCCTCGACTGGATACTCCACATGGCGTTCGCTTGGAGCCAATTCCCGGGTCGGTCCCGCATCCGCTGGACCTGCCAATAGGTTGCAAGTTTGCCCCGCGATGTAAGTATGCCACTGAAAGATGTCAAAACGAAGTGCCCGAGCTGATCGAGTATGATCCTGATCATTACATCCGGTGCTTCTATCCCGAGAAAGGAGTTCGCTCCAATGGCTGATCGTAAAGTTTTATTTCGTCTCGAAAATCTAACCAAGCATTTCCCAATCAAAAAGCAGTCGCTTTTTCAAAAGGAACAGCTGGCGGTGCGAGCCAACGAGGATATCACGATAGATATCTATGAAGGGGAGACACTGGGCCTGGTCGGTGAATCGGGTTGCGGCAAATCGACCCTCGGACGGACTCTTCTGCGGCTCTATCCGGTAACTTCAGGAAACATCTGGTATTATGGCACAGAAGACGGTGAACCAATCAACTTGGCCACAGCCACCAAGGAACAAATGCGTCCCTTGCGTAAAGACCTTCAGTTGATTTTCCAGGACCCCTACAGCTCACTCAATCCACGGATGACCGTGGGACAGATTGTGGGTGAAGGACTGATGGCTCACGGAATCTTTGACAAGAACAGCGAAGAATCCCAGGAGTACATCTTGAAAACCATGGAAGACTGTGGTCTGGCACCGTATTTCGTCCACCGTTATCCCCACCAGTTTTCCGGTGGTCAGCGCCAACGGATCGGGATCGCCCGGTCTGTCGCAATGAAACCAAAATTCATTGTAGCTGATGAGCCCGTCAGTGCGCTTGATGTCTCGATCCAATCTCAGATCATCAATCTGATGTTTGATCTGAAACAACGCGACAATCTGACCTACCTGTTCATATCGCACGACTTGTCGGTCGTCAAGTATATCTCTGACCGGATCGGCGTCATGTATCTGGGCAATATTGTTGAATTGGCTTCTACTGTGGACTTGTTTGACAACCGGATGCATCCATATACCGAAGCACTTCTGAGTGCGATCCCAACGACTGATATCCGCGAAACTGTCGAAATCAAACTGGGAGAAGGCGATATGCCAAGCCCGATCACTCCTCCAAGCGGCTGCAAGTTCCATACTCGCTGTCTCTATGCACAGGATCGGTGTAAGGTTGATGTTCCGGAATTGCGAGAACTGAAACCGAACCACTTTGTTGCCTGTCACTTCCCGCTGTTATAATGTTTGCTCCGAAACGGCTGGAAAGGGCATATAAGTACTCCCGCGAACAAGCGGAACAACGCAATCATGGTATCAAACCGGAAGAAGATCTGACGGAGTTGGAAAAAGGTGATCTGTCCGGCATGATGTTTGGTGCTTTTGTTGTATTTGCCCCGGTCTTTTTGGTATTACTTGCGCTGATCATCCTGGCGTTTGTCTTCCTATAACCTGATTGAAACCGTCTTCGGACGGTTTTTTTTGTTTCTTCAATAACGATTTCCCGCTGATAATTTCATTCAAATCCCCAATGTGCTATACTTTACAAAAGAATTGAATGCTTAATAAGAGGTAGTATGAACTCAACCATCAGTCATCAACTGGCCCATCGGGCGATCCGTGAATTCACCGACCAACCGATCGATCAGGCGACAATAGAAACACTCAAAGCCGTCGTCAATCGAACGGCCACTTCGGTCGGGATGCAATCATACAGTCTGATCCGGGTACAGGATCATGACATCAGAGCTCAAATCGCAGCCGTCGGCCGTCAGGATTACATCAATCGGATCCCTGAGTTTTGGGTCTTTCTGGTTGATTGTTACCGCAATGCCATGGTTTCCAGGCAACAGGGTTTTCAACTGGAGACCGAAGGCGACATGGATCGTTTTTTTCAAGGTTGGACGGATGCCTCGCTGGCGGCCCAAAACCTGTTAAATGCGGTCGAATCTCTCGGCTTGGGTGGTAACTTTTATGGCTGTATATTAAACGATGCCGACCGTATCATAGACATCCTGGGCTTACCGGCACTTACGATGCCTGTCGTCGGTGTCGGCTTTGGCTATCCAAATCAGGATCCGATGTTAAAGCCCCGAATGAGCATGGATCATAAGATGTTTCAAGACCGATACGTCTTGTTTGACGATTATGTCGGGATGCTGCAGGAGTATGATGAACAGATGAAGCAGTATTACGATCTTCGTCAAGCCAATAAACCGATGGACTCATTCACCAAACAGGTGGTCGATAAATTACACAACCCCATCGGTAAACGGGCCGATCTGATCAACACTTTGAAACGCCAGGGATTTACTCTGGGATTGGAGGAAGCATGATAGTTATCAAAAAAGATGGTCGACACGAGCCTTTTCTTTCCGGCAAGATCGCCCGGAGCGCCATTGCCAGCGCTCGCGACCAGGGTCTGCACATCTCTGACAAGGAAGGTGAGCTGTTGTCAGAAGATGTCCATAAGATGATCGAGTCCTTACGGGGAAAGAATGGCTTAACATCGAGCTATGAACTCCGGATGGTGTTGAGTCTGGTCTTAAAGCGTTTCGGCTATACCAAAGTCGCTCAAAGCTACCTGTGCGACATCCTGGAATAATTGCACCCGTTCTCAGGCTGTGTTATAATAATGAAAGTTACCGGGAAAGAAGCGTTTCTCTATCAGCGAGTCGGAGCAGGTGAAAGCCGACAGCAAACGCAGGCCACTCCGATAACAGGTAACGGGTGATTCCCTTAATGTCAGAGTCAAACTCTTAAGAGACCGCAAGGTAAGTAGGGTGGTACCGCGCATTGGCGTCCCTACACTTAAGGGTTTTTTATTTTTTTAAACACATTATTTTTAGGAGATGAAGATGAAATACTTTACCACAAATCAATTACGTCGTATGTTTCTTGATTTCTTCGCCACAAAAGAACATATGATTGTACCGAGCGCTTCGTTGATTCCTGAAGATGACCCGTCTGTCCTGTTGACACCGGCCGGGATGGCTCCGTTGAAAAAGTATTTCACTGGTGCTGTCATCCCTCCGAATCGTCGAATGGTTTCATCTCAAAAGTGCATTCGGATCAACGACCTGGAAAATGTCGGGCGGACCGCTCGTCACTTGACATTTTTTGAGATGCTGGGCAACTTTTCCTTTGCTGACTATTTCAAGCGTGAGTCACTGGCCTGGGGTATGGAATTTCTCCTGGAGTGGCTTGAAATGCCGATCGATAAGTTATGGGCCACCATCTACCTGGAAGATGATGAAGCCTATGACATTTGGCTCAACGAACTGAACATGCCCCCCGAGCGGATCGTCCGCCTGGGCAAAGAACATAACTTCTGGGAGCATGGCCTGGGGCCTTGCGGACCGTGTTCGGAGATCTATATCGATCGCGGGGAGTCATTTGGCTGTGGTGAGCCTGATTGTAAACCGGGTTGTGACTGTGACCGGTATATGGAATTCTGGAATCACGTCTTTACTCAGTTCAATAAAAATGCCGACGGCTCATATACCTCTCTGGTCAACAAGAACATCGACACCGGCATGGGACTGGAGCGTCTGGCGGTTATTACCCAGCAGGTCAATAATGTATTTGAAACCGACACTATGGCCCACATCATTGCCAGTATTGAAGAGCGCACCGGAGCCAGCTATGGTAAACATCCGGAAGTTGACCGTTATATCCGGATCATAACCGATCATATCCGGTCGATCACTTTTCTGATCGGTGATGGCGTAATTCCAAGCAATGAAGGCCGAGGTTATATTTTAAGAAAATTGTTGCGCCGGGCGTCGCTCCAAATGCGAAATCTCGGGGCAGAAAAGCCGATGTTGGATCAATTAGCGCTGACGGTGATCGATATCTTCGGCGAAGGCTATCCCTTGATCATCGAAAGAAAAGACGTGATCACTTCGATGATCCAGCTGGAAGAAGACAAGTTTCATCAGACATTGAGAAAAGGTCTACAATATCTGGAAGATATCTTAGCTCAGACCGAGGGGCCGGAATTATCAGGAGAGCAGGCGTTCCGCCTGTATGACACCTACGGCTTTCCTTTGGAACTGACAGAAGATCTGCTGAATGAACACGGTAAAACAGTCGATACAGCCGGTTTTGAACTACAAATGGAGATACAGCGGGAGACCGCCCGGGCCAGTCTGGACCGCGATAGCGCATGGACCGGTGACATCGAATCACTCCTGCATCATATTCCAGCGACTGAGTTTGTTGGCTATGACAACATGACCGATTCAACCAAAATCCTCGCCATGGTAAAAGATGGCATATTAGTTGACAAAGCGACCGCCGGCGACGAGTTGGTGCTGATCCTGGAATCGACTCCGTTTTATGCCACCGGGGGAGGACAGGTCCACGACACCGGTTTGATCAACGCAGACGATACTCTGTTTACCGTAACCGGAGTCGAGCGCAAACAAAATCTGATCTATCATGTCGGCACGCTGGATTCGGGGCAACTTCAGACCGATCAAACCGTAACAGCGGAAGTAAGTCTGAGACTGCGCCGTATGACACAAGCCAATCACTCAGCGACCCATCTGCTTCACCGGGCACTAAACCAAGTGTTGGGTGACTCTGCCCAGCAGGCCGGTTCGATGGTCGATTCGGAACGTCTCCGGTTTGACTTTACCTATTTCAAAGCTTTGACGACTGAAGAACTCCAACAGATCGAACAGTATGTCAATCATGAGATCCAGGCCGGTCTTCCTGTCAGCTGGCAGGTCCTGCCGATCGAGGAAGCAAAAAAAACCGGGGCTAAGATGCTGTTTACAGAAAAATACGGCTCAGATGTCCGGGTAATCACCATGGGTCATTCGAGTGAGCTGTGTGGGGGGACCCATGTCAGTAACACTTCAGAAATCGGTCTGTTCAAGATCCTGTCTGAACGATCGATCGCTTCCGGTGTCCGCCGGATCGAAGCCGTCAGCGGTCCCAGAGCGCTTGAGTATTTGAATAAGTTCCAGGATCAGGTCCGACAGGCCTCGCACCTGCTAAAGACCGATCCTGATGGCTTCAGCGGGCGGTTGGACCAACTGATTCAAGAGCGGGATGAATTAAGAAAAGAAAACGGCCGTTTGAAAGACCAACTCAGCCGTGATAAAATGAAATCAGTCTCACGTGAGTTTGTCGAGCAATCGGGGATCCATCTATACACCCTCTCATTTGAAGGTCTATCCCAGGACGAACTCAAAAACATGGCTGACAATATTTTGGCAGAAGACCCGCTGGCATTCAGCTTGCTCATCTCTAATACCGGTGACAAACTGGCACTTGTGGCTTCATCAAGTGAGAAAGCCCAACAAGCAGGGTATAAAGCCGGTAAGATCATATCAGCCGTGGCCAGAGAACTAGGCGGCGGTGGCGGTGGCCGTGACAGTTTTGCCTCTGCCGGGGCTCGTGATATCAATAAGCTGGAAGGATTTATGGCGACAGTTGCTGAATTTGTTCAAAAATCAGTATAGGAGGGGATGATGGATAACCACACACAGGCATTTAATAATGTAAAATTAAAAGCCCAGGAAACACGCAGTATCCTGAACAGTGTCTATGAGGCACTCGAAGAGAAGGGGTACAATCCGATTAATCAATTGGTTGGCTATTTTATCAGTGGTGATCCAACATATATCACCTCGAACAAAGATGCCAGAAATATCATTAAGCGGGTCGATCGTGATGAGATCCTTGAGGTCATGTTGAAATTCTTTATGGAGAACGCAAACGAGGAATGAAACCTTCCAGACTTTGTTTCGGCAGCCTGACGGTGTCGCCCCTGCAGTGCGACTTACCAGTCAGTCAAGCTGCCTAGTTGTTTTGTTATGCCCTCGAAAAGGGTATCAATTTCTTTGATACCGCTGAGCTGTACCGCAATTATGATCATTTTCGGGCTTTTTTCCAACAAATCGACCGACAGAATGTCTTTTGGGCCAGCAAATGCTATGCTTATGACAGAGAAACCGCCAAGCGATCGCTTGCATTGGCACTGGACGGAGCCGGGACCGACTACCTGGACTTTTTTATGCTCCACGAGCAGGAGTCAGAACACACCTTACGCGGTCACGCCCAGGCGATCGATTATTTTATGGAAATGAAAGCCCAGGGGGCGATCCGTCACTTCGGTATCAGCACCCATTTTGTCGCCGGAGCCATAGCAGCCGCCCAAGATGAGCGGATCGAAGCTGTTCATCCCATCATCAACCTCAAAGGGATCGGGATCGCTGACGGCACCAGACAGGACATGGAAGCTGCTATCAGGCAGCTACGCCAGTCCGGCAAATTCATTTATTCCATGAAAGCCCTTGGTGGGGGCCATCTGTTAAACCAGTATCCCCAGGCCCTGGAATATGCTTTGAAACTTGATGTCGATGCCATTGCTATCGGTATGCAATCAAGCGAGGAAGTCGATCACAACCTGGCGGCCTTCCAAGGTCAAATTGATCCGGAACCGGTCCAAAAGCAGCGTCAACTGGTCATCGATGACTGGTGTATCGGTTGCGGCCGCTGTGCCGAGCGTTGTCAACAAAAAGCTATCACCATCCGTCACGGAAAAGCGGTGGTCTCACCAGAACGATGTGTCTTATGTTCATATTGCGTTGAGGCTTGTCCCGAATTCTGTATAAAGGTAATATAAATAAATGAAAACATTAGGACTCGACATTGGAGACAAGACCATCGGGATTGCCGTATCAGACGACGCCGGTGTCATCAGTTTTCCCCGTGAGACGTATCGGCGAATATCACGTCGCGATGATGAACGTTACATCACTGATCTGTTAAAACGCGAAGCGATCAGCCGCATCGTCTACGGTCTGCCTTACAATATGGACGGCAGTCTGGGTCCTCAAGCAGAAAAAACAGGCAAGTTCATGGACCGGCTGAACCATCGCCTGCGTCACGATCCGGAAATCGGAGACATCGAACTGATCGCCTCTGATGAACGACTGACATCAAAAATGGCCGATAAGGCTATGATTTCTCAGGATATGCGCCGGGAAACCAGAAAACAATATATCGATGCTTTAGCAGCATCGTTCATATTGCAAAATTATCTCGATCGAGAAAATAGGAGACAAGAATGAAAGATTTCGAAGAATTGGTAGATCAACACGACCACGACCATGACCACGACCATGATGACTTTGAACTTCAAGAAGTTGAATTGGTCGACGAAGACGGTACAGTAACCGTATTTGTCATTGATGACTGGTTTGAATTTGAAGGAAATCAGTACGCCGTACTGGTCAACAATGAAGAAGACGATGCCGTTTTGTTCAGAGTGGAAGAGGAAGGCGAAGAAATGAACTTCCTGACCCCGGATGAAGATGAATTTGACCGGGCTGCCCAGTATTACGAAGAACTGGAATAATGCCACTGCAACAAGATGATATTCTCGAGGCCTTGCGTTGGTCCGGTTATAAGCTGACCGGCCCAAGGCTTCGGGTCATTCAATCCCTGATTCAAAACCACGACCAACATCACACGGTGGAAGAGCTCTATGATGACATCAATCGAGTGAATCCGCCGGTTGGTCTTGCCACCGTTTATCGAACATTAAACCTCTTGTACGAGCTTGATATGGTGACCAAGCTCGAATTGGACGATGGCTTCGATCGCTACGAATTGGCTGATAGTTCGGACCATCAACATCACCATCTGATTTGCTCCCGATGTAATCAGATCATAGAAGTCAAAGAAGACTTCCTCGAAGAATTAGAGGATCGTTTACTGCGTGACTATGGTTTTTACGTTACCGGGCATCACGTTAAATTTTATGGCCTGTGTCAGGCCTGTTATAAAAAGAAAGAAGAATAAAATGAAAAAAACAAAGAAACATTCCACCCTGCGGGTGATACCGCTGGGTGGTTTAAAAGAAGTCGGTAAGAACATGACGGCATACGAGTATCAAGACGAGATCATCGTGGTCGATACCGGCAGTATGTTCCCCGATGAAGAACTGCTTGGGGTCGACATTGTCATCCCCGATACCACATATCTGACAGATAACTTTGACAAGGTCAAAGCCTTTGTCTATACCCACGGTCACGAAGATCATATTGGGGCTGCCCCGTATGTGGTCAAGAACTTTTCCGCGCCACTTTACGGAACACCATTTACCCTCGGTCTGCTGAAAAACAAATTTCAGGAACACGGTCTGAAGAACTTGAAACTGATCGAAAAGAAGGCCGGGGACCGGTTTAAAGTCGGGAAATTCGAAATTGAGATGATCCATGTCAACCACTCGATCCCCGATGCTGTCAGCCTATTGATCAAGACTCCGGCAGCCACCGTGTTACAGACCGGTGACTTTAAGGTAGACTACACACCGGTAATGAATGATATCATCGATCTGGCCCGGCTGGGAAGCCTGGGACAGGAGGGCGTTGACCTGCTGCTGAGCGATTCGACCAATGTCGAACGACCCGGTTCGACCATGAGCGAGAGCAATGTCGGGGCAACCTTTGAAGAGTTGTTTCGCAAAACAGACTCCCGGATCATTGTTGCCAGCTTTGCCTCAAATGTCATGCGGATCCAACAGGTGATCAATGCTGCCCGCAATAATCAACGTAAAATCGCCTTTGCCGGCCGAAGCATGCACAATGTGACCGACCTGGCGATCAAGCTCGATTACCTTCGGATTCCGCCCGAGGACATTATCGACATCAATCAAGTCAACCGCTATCCTGACAACGAAGTCGTCATCATGACGACCGGTTCACAGGGTGAACCGATGGCGGCATTGACCCGAATGGCGGATGGCAATCACGCCCATGTCGAAATGAAACCGGGTGATGTGGTCATCTTCAGCTCATCACCGATCCCGGGAAATGAGAAGAGCGTCAAAGGTGTCATCAACAAACTGTTTGAAATCGGTGTTGACGTCATCTATGAACAACTGGCCGATGTCCATGTCAGCGGTCACGCCTGCCGGGAAGAGTTAAAGCTGATTTTGGCTTTAGTCAAACCGAAATACTTTTTGCCGGTCCACGGTGAATACTCCATGCTGAAACATCACGCCGATCTGGCCGTTCAAATGGGATTAAGCCCGAACAATGTCGTTATTGTCGAAAATGGTGACGTCCTTGAATTAGGCGACGGAAAACTCAACCTGGGTGAAACGGTCACTTCAGGCAAAGTTCTGATCGATGGTTCGCTGGTCGGAGAC
Organism: Tissierellia bacterium; assembly: GCA_012799095.1. Taxonomy (GTDB): domain Bacteria; phylum Bacillota; class Clostridia; order Peptostreptococcales; family Acidaminobacteraceae; genus DUPT01. The sequence continues at coordinate 9,212 of JAAZLX010000155.1, read as the reverse complement.
GTAGGAACAGCAGTTCTCAGAGACCGGAAGCAACTGAGTGAAGACGGCCTGATCATGGTCATCTTGCGCATGGATTCATCTAATGGTAAACTACTGAAAGACCCGGATATTATTTCCCGCGGTTTTGTATATATGAGGGAAAACACCGAATTGATCGAAGAGGCCAAGACCTTGATATCAAACACGGTGAATAACCTTAAATCGACTACCCGAAAGGACTGGCAACAGGTCAAGCATGTGACGCGCGGTGAACTGAGCAAGTTTGTTTACAAGAAAACCAAGCGCTCACCGATGATCTTAAGCTTTATATTGGAGGTATGATGAACCCGTACGATAAAGCCCGTGAACTGGCACGGTCGATCAAAGAGAGTGATGTCTATAAGAAATTTATGGAACAAAAACGCCTGGTCGATCAGGATCCTGAAACCAAGACCATGATCACGGATTTCCAAAAACGACAATACGAAATACAACTCAAGCAGATGAACGAAGAAGAGTTGTCCGAAGAAGATTCGCAAAAGCTTCAGGAACTTTTCCAGATTCTATCGCTGAATAACAAGGCGAGTGATTATTTGGCCGCCGAATATCAGTTTGGTTTGATGATGCAGGATATCTCCAAGACCTTATCTGATATCATCGACGAATGAAGCGGTTGCTCTGGGTTGTGCTGATCGTTGTTTTTCTGAGCGGCTGTTCCGAGATATCACAATCACTGGAACAACCGGTCGATCCAAACGATACCACAACCGTCACAATTGAGGTCACCCCAGGACAGACATTCAATGCTGTTGCCAAAGAATTAAGTGACAAAAAGCTGATCTCGAGCGCCGGAGCCCTGCGAAATTATGTCGAGCAACACGAATTGGGATCTCAGCTTCAAGTCGGCACGTATCAAATTTCACCTTCGATGGATATTGCTACCATTGCAGATATCCTGACCGAAGCACCGATTGTAGCCGAAACAGTCACGATTACGATCCCGGAAGGTTTTGAAAACGTCGATGTGATCGCCCGATTACAGGAATACGGTTTTGCCCAGGACGTTGAAGCATTCAATGACATCCTGGAGAATCATCCGTTTGAATATGACTTCCTGGAAGGGATCGACCGCAGCTTCAAGCTGGAAGGTTATCTCTTCCCTGATACGTATGAATTTTTTGCCGACGCCAGTGATCTGGATGTCATCACCAAGATGTTGGATAACTTTGACCTGAAATACACACCGGAAATGCGTCTGCGGGCCGATGAACTCGGTATGTCAACCAATGATGTCGTTACCCTGGCCAGTATTGTTGAACGGGAAGCCCGAAAGCGGGAAGAATTCTCGATCGTCGCCGGGGTATTCCAGAATCGGATTGCGATCGATATGCCACTTCAGGCATGTTCGACCGTCCAATATATTCTGGGCGAGCGCAAGTGGGTCCTGAGCATCCAAGAGACGCAGATCGAGTCACCCTACAATACGTATCAAATCCCGGGACTGCCGCCATCACCCATTGCACAGCCATCGCAGATGGCAATTGAAGCGGTGCTGTACCCGGCACAAACCGACTATCTGTTCTTTGTGGTAGCCAACCTGGGTGATGGATCCCATTTGTTCGCCACGACCTACGAAGAGCACCTGGCCAATATCGCCATTTCAGAAGAAAATCTGCAAAAAGCGATCGACGAAGCCAACGAATAGAACGACTTCGGGAACGAGAGTTCCCGTTTTTTTTGAATGGAGTAGCTGATGATTGAACTACTGGCTCCGGCCGGAGATCTGCAAAAACTAAAAGTCGCCATCGATTATGGAGCCGACGCCTGTTATATCGGCGGAGAACTGTTTGGCTTACGGACTGCCTCGGCCAGCTTTACGATCGATAACATCAAAGAAGCTTTGGAATATGCTCATTCCAGGGGGAAAAAAGTCTATCTGGTGCTCAATATCATTCCCCACAATGAAGATATCGAACAGTTGAAGCAATACCTTGAAGAAATCAAAGGTCTGCCGATCGATGGCTTTATTGTCAGTGATCCGGGCACCTTGAAGTTGATCCGGGAATCTCTGGGCTATGTTGAGATACACCTCAGCACCCAGGCCAATACCACCAGTGCAGCCAGTGCTGCTTTTTGGGCTGATCAAGGTGTGAAACGGATCATCCTGGCCCGGGAACTAAACCTGGAGGAAATCAGCCATATCGTCAAAACCGTACCCGAACTCGACTTTGAAGTCTTTGTCCACGGTGCGATGTGTATGAGCTATTCCGGACGATGTTTGATTTCAAGCTTTCTGACCGGACGCGATGCCAACCGGGGCGACTGTGCTCAAAGTTGTCGCTGGCGTTACCATCTGGTAGAAGAAAAACGACCGGGAGAGTATTTCCCGATCGAAGAAACAGAGCAGGGGACAGCCATCATGAGTTCCAAGGATCTGGCTGCTCTGCCAATCCTGGATCAAGTGATCCAAACGGGAGTAAAAAGCCTTAAGCTTGAGGGCCGTAACAAATCGATCTTTTATGTTGCCTCGATCGTCCGGATCTATCGGGAAGCCATCGACCGTATCGAACGGGGAGAATACCATTATGAGGACCTCTACGATGAAATGTTAAAGGTGTCCCATCGCGACTATTCGACCGGATTTTTTATGGGTCATCCCGATCAAGCCCAAAATTACGGCGACAAGGGGTATATTCGTGATTATCAATTCGTCGGTCGGGTGTTGGACTACGATGACACCACTGGAAGAGCACTGATCGAACAGCGAAATCATTTTAAATTGGGCGATGAAATGGAAGCCTTTGGACCTGATTATCGTCTGGTCCGGTTTCAAGTCAATGACATCATGTCGACCCAGGGACAAGCTCAGGAAAGCGCACCACATCCGATGCAACAGTTATGGTTGACCATGCCAAAAGTTGAGCCGGGCGATCTGATCCGTCGTCCAAGCTCTAACTGAGTGGTGATGTGTTTTTTTCCCTCACGGGTAGTTACAACTCTAGCTGCTAAGTGTTACAATGGAAACAGATAGAAAGAGGACATGGATGAAACGGATTGAAACATTACGTCACAAAATGATCGAACAAAAACTGGACGCTGTCTTGGTCTCAAAGCCGGAAAACCGCTACTATTTAAGTGGATTTACCGGATCGACCGGCACCGTCCTGATCACAAGAGATGAACAATTCTTCTTGACTGACTTTCGCTACACATCGCAAGTCAAGCAGCAGTGCCCCGGCTATCAAGTCATTCAGATATCACAAGCAGATCCCATCTACCAGGCGATCAATCAAAAGGTTACCGGGACCATCGGATTTGAAGATGACTTTATGACAGTCGAGAACTATGGCCTGTACAGCTCCAAACTGGAAGCCGAAATGGTTCCGATGAAACGCCTGTTAGAAGACCTTCGGGTCATAAAAGATGACGAAGAAATTGCTCTGATGAAACAGGCCCAGGCGATTGCAGATCTGGCATTTGAACATATCTTAGGTTTTATCAGACCGGGCGTCACCGAGATCGAGGTGGCAAATGAACTGATCCGGTTCATGAAATCACACGGTGCTTCGGGTGAGAGCTTTGAGATCATTGTCGCCAGCGGAGTCCGCGGAGCAATGCCGCACGGGGTCGCCAGTGAAAAAGTCATTCAACCAGGAGAACTGGTCACTTTAGATTTTGGATGTGTCTATCGGGGATATTGCTCCGACATGACGCGAACGGTAGCCGTTGGTCAGGTCAGTGATGAGCTGCAGTCCATCTACAACATTGTTTTACAAGCGCAGGAGACGGCCCTGGCGGCTGTCAAACCCGGCGTGACCGGTCAACAACTCGATACGATCGCACGCGACATGATAACCGAAGCCGGTTATGGTGATTATTTCGGCCACGGTCTGGGCCACGGAGTGGGTCTCGAGATCCACGAACGCCCCTCGATCAACCAGGCGGGAAGTGAAACATTGCGTCCCGGGATGATTATCACCGATGAGCCGGGTATCTATATCGACAATCTCGGCGGTGTCCGGATCGAGGATATCATTCTGGTAAGTGAGGACGGCTATGAAGTCCTGTCCAGCTCACCCAAAGAACTGATCGTCCTGCCAACCTAAGGAGGAAAGATGATAACAGCGAGTGAATTTCGAAAAGGTCTGACATTTGAAAAGGATGGTGAACCCTGTGTCATCGTAGACTTCCAACATGTCAAGCCGGGCAAGGGAGCGGCTTTCGTTCGAACGACCTACCGCAGCATTTTGACCGGGGCGACTCGGGAAGAAGCCTTCAACCCGTCTGACCGGTTTGAACCGGCGATGGTGGAACGAAAAGACATGCAATACCTATACAGCGATGGTGAATTTTATCATTTCATGGACAATGAAACCTATGAGCAGGTACCGCTGGTCCAGGAGCAGGTGAAAGACATCATCAAATATATTAAAGAAAACGACTCGGTGAATGTCCGGTTCTACAAGGGCAATGTCATCGATGTCGAAGCCCCCAACTTTGTTGAACTCGAAGTAGTCGAAGCGGAACCGTCCGTCCGGGGCGACAGTGCATCAAACATTACCAAAAAAGCCATCGTCGAAACCGGGGCCGAAATCAATGTCCCGCTCTTTGTCAACGTCGGAGACACCATCAAAATCGACACGCGGACAGGCGAATACCTGTCACGACGCTAATCTAAGGAGAGAATTATGAGTTATATCAGAGAAAAGTTTACCTATCTCAAGGGACTAGCCGACGGCTTAGGAATCAACGATGAAACCAAAGAGGGCAAAATTCTCCTCGGTATGCTTGAGCTGCTTGATGAAGTAACCTATGCCATTGAAGAGCTGGACGATGAAGTGTCTGAGATTGATGAAATGGTCGAGTTTTTGGATGATGATCTCAATGTCCTCGAAGACGAAGTCTATGCTGATCTGGAAGATGACGAATATGATTACTATGACATGGATGAAGATGATGACTACCTGATGTATCAGGAGCCGCTGTTCGACAACGAATTCTACTGCCCGAGCTGTGGTGCTTTCATCGAATTGGATGAAGATGACGAAGAGCTGGCAATCGTCTGCCCAGAGTGTCATCAAGTGATCGAGATCTATTCCGGTGATGATGACGAACTCGATTATGAGGAAGATGAATTTGAAGACGAAGACGACGAAGACGAAGTCGAGGTCACGGAAGTATAATTCCATCTAACACAGCTCCCGGAGCGATTGTTAGACACTTGAGTCATAAAACGGTCAGACGATATGTCCGGCCGTTTTTGTGCATTCAATCATGCGGGAGGGTTCGGGTGTATTTTTTAATGATTATTGGTATAATAACAAATGGAGGTAGCCATGCAAAACAAGGTACGTTTAGAACAAAAAGGCGATCTGACTATATCTGATGAAGCCATTTCAACGATTGTCTCGCTTGCGGCAAAAGAAATCGATGGAGTAGCCAGTCTAAAACACAATCTGTCGGAGCAACTGGCTGCGATTTTTTCCCGCGGGGGCTACCGTAAGGGAGTGAAAGTCGAAGGCAACGATGATGGGATCACGCTTGAAATCAATATGCGGGTCGACTACGGTGTCAATGTCAGCGACCTGGCAATCAAAGTTCAGGAGAATATCAAGACGGCTGTTGAGGCAATGATCGATATCAAGGTAGCTGCCGTCAATGTCCATGTCATGGGCGTTGAAAGTGAAAAATAAACCGCAGAGTCGCCGGGCCACCCGGGATCGACTGATGAAATATCTGTACACGATGGATATGACCGGGCTGTTTGAGCGGCAGGGGATCGAACCCTTCATCGAAGCATTGAAAGCCAAAGCCGAGATCAGTTATTCCAATCGACTGATCGACAGTTTTTTAGACAACAGACAACAGGTCGATCGACTGATCAGTGATGGATCGATCGACTGGAAAATCAGCCGGATGAACAAAGTTGATCTGGCCATTTTGCGTCTTGCCACTACTGAATTGTCATATTTAGATGATATTCCGACCGAAGTGGCGATCAATGAAGCCATGGAATTGGCCAAAGTGTATTCCGGTGATGAAGCCCACAGCTTTATCAACGGTGTTTTAGGCCACATTGCCCAGGTTGCCCGGAGCAAGTAATGGCAATTATCAGTGTCACACAGCTCAACATGCTGATCCAGCGAGAGATCAGCTTTAATCCCTATTTAAAACAATTAGAGGTAGAAGCCGAAATCGGCCGTCTGACCAAACATGCCTCAGGGCATCTTTATTTTACGATCAAAGATGCCTTTTCGTCGATTGACTGTGTCATGTTTCGCTCACAGGCCAACAAGATGAAACAACGGGTTCAAGAAGGTGACCGGGTGATCGTCAAAGGCCAGATCTCACTTTATGAAAAGACCGCCCGTCTCCAGTTGTACGTCCAGTCGATCGAACCGATCGGCGATGGCGTCTTTCTTAAAGCCTTCCAGGAGCTGAAACAAAAGCTGGAACGAGAAGGTCTGTTGGATGAATCGAACAAACGGCCCATCCCACGCTATCCCAAAAAACTGGCTTTGCTGACCAGTGCGACCGGGGCTGCCCGGGCTGACTTTTTGAAAGTCTTCTATCAAAAGAACCCCTTTTGCCAAGTGGTCGATATGCCGGTTGCAGTCCAGGGAGAAAATGTGCCGGCCAGTATCATGACAGCCCTGGATCAGCTCGATCATGATACCGAGCTGGTTGTCATCACACGGGGTGGGGGATCATATGAAGATCTCCGCTTCTTTAATGATGAAGCGCTGGCCCGTAGGGTGTTTGAGTTGGACATTCCGACGATCTGTGCCATCGGACACGAAGTCGACTTTACTATCATCGAATTTGTGGCCGATCTGAGAGCTGCTACCCCGACAGCTGCTGCCGACGGGGCAACGGCTGATGTCCGCCACGAGTTTCTCCGAAACGAAAAATCACTGATCGGCTTTGGTGACAGCTTTGCCCGACGGATCGATCTTCTTCAAGAGCGATTGCAGGACCGTTTTCTGAATCATTTCCAATTTCGAATGGAAAAACGGGCCGGTGACATGGCCCGGACGAACGATGAGTTTCTTCAGGCCATCGATCAGACTCTGAAGGATCGCTTTGCCCGTCAGCAACGCTATTTAGACCGCTTACTAACCGTTTTTCAAGCCAAAACACACTATTTTAAGACAGATCTACAAACCAAAAAACAAACGTTGGATCAATCGTCTCTGGCCAAACTGAGACAAGCTGATCAGACACTGGAACACTTCGGTTTGTTTTTAAACCACACCAATCCCCTGCAGATTCTTGGCCGAGGTTATAGCTATCTGGAACAGGATGGCAACAAAATCCAGTCGGTCAATGATATAAACTCAAAAAAGCCTATCATAAACCATTTAAAAGACGGTCGAATCATCTCAGCCGTAACGGAGGTAGAACATGAGCTTTGATTATGCCAAAAGTCTGACCCGGATGGAACAGATCCGGGAGCAGCTTGATGACGGTACCACCGATCTCAATGACAGTTTAAAACTATATGAAGAAGGGATCGCCCTCTACCGTGAAATGAAAGCTTATCTCGATGAGATGGAGCAGAAGTTTGAAGCCATCCGGATGGAGGCGGATTCTCATGCGGAGCGCGATTGAAGCAGCCTGTCGAGAGCTGATCACTGATCGGGTGCCGGAGTCTGCCCTGCGCGAGGCCATGCTCTATTCGGTCGAAGCCGGCGGAAAAAGACTGCGACCGACACTGTATCTGATCCACAAACAGTCCTTTGGCAGCTTGTCGCTGGCGGATTACCGACTGGCGGCAGCTTTGGAATTGATCCATACGTATTCCCTGATCCATGATGATCTTCCGGCCATGGATAATGATGATCTGCGCCGAGGCAAACCGACCAGTCACAAAGTCTACGGCGAAGCTCTGGCCATTCTGGCCGGTGATGCCCTGCTCAACACTGCACTGGAAGAACTGTTTGCCATCTGTCGTGACAATCCGCAATATATCGAAGCCGGTTATATTATTTCTAAGGCAGCCGGGGCTTCAGGCATGATCTACGGCCAGGTACTTGATATACAGGCCCAGGCAAACGATCTGGCCGGTTTAAGACAGATCGCCGATCACAAGACCGGTGCCCTGATCGGAGCCGCCATTGAAGCTGCTGCAGCCGTTTCAGACTTGGAACATCGTGACCGGCTGTTGTTCAAACAGATCGCCCGCGACCTGGGATTTGTATTTCAGGTCCGGGACGATATCCTGGATGTTGAGAGTTCGAGTGACATCCTGGGCAAATCGATCGGCAAAGATGCTGATCAACAAAAGGTCACCGCAGCCAGCCTGCTCGGCCTGGAAGATGCCAAGAAACTGGAAACCTATTTGATTGAACAGATCCAATCCAGTCTGCGACAAATTCAGACCGTCGACATCGAGGCTATAACAGCCTATTATGACAGTTTATACGGTAGAAAGAATTAACCATGAAATATCGATTCCTGACAGAAATCAATCAGCCATCAGACATCAAAAAGCTGACGATCGAACAACTCAAGGTGCTGGCGGAAGAGATCCGGTACTTTTTGCTCCATTCAGTTGCCAAGACAGGAGGCCATCTTTCGAGCAACCTCGGAACGGTCGAGCTGACCCTGGCGCTGCATTATGTATTTGATTCACCGAATGATCCGATCGTCTGGGATGTCGGTCATCAGGCATATACTCATAAGATCCTGACCGGACGACGGGACCGGTTCGACACCCTACGCCAGGCTGACGGTCTGAGCGGCTTTTTAAAGCGCTCCGAAAGTAAACACGATGTGTTCGGTGCCGGTCATGCATCAACCTCTCTGTCGGCCGCTGTGGGCTTCGCCTATGCCAATCAGCGACTGGGGAGGGAGTCGACTACCGTCGCGGTGATCGGTGATGGTGCCCTGACCGGCGGTATGGCCTATGAAGCCCTCAACCTGATCGGTGACCTAGGGCAGCGTATGTTGATCGTAGTCAATGACAATGAGATGAGTATCGCCAAAAATGTCGGAGCACTCAATCGATCGCTGACCAATCTGCGGACTTATCGCGGATATACCGGACTCAAGCGGAATTTGAAAAAAATCACCTCCCGCGGAGCACTGGAGCATATGGCTTCGTTTAAGACCTCGATCCGTCATATGGTCTTGCCGACTTCGTTATTTGAAAGTTTGGGAGCCAGGTACTATGGACCGGTCGACGGTCACAACCTGGATGAACTGATCCCTCTGCTGCGAAGATTGAAAGC
>JAAZLX010000154.1 GCA_012799095.1 Tissierellia bacterium | reverse complement strand
CCTCGATTTCGCCTTCAGTTATTCCGAAAAAATGTATCGGCTGCGAAACCTGTGTCGATTCATGTAATTACAATGCCATCGACATGATCGAGGATAAAGCCGTGATCGACAGCGATCGATGTGTTGGATGTGCTGCCTGTATTGCGATTTGTCCGGTTGGAGCAATTCGAAATGATTGGGGAGCAGAAGATTTTCTCAAGCGTCTGGGTGAGTATGCTTACGGGGCGGGCAAAGACAAACAAAACATCTATCTAAACTTAGCCCTCAACATCACGCGATTGTGTGACTGTATCGGAGAGCCTATGCCTTTCGTCGCCGATAATTTTGGGTTATTCGCTTCGACTGATGCCGTAGCGATCGATCGGGCATGTCTCGATATGTTGCAAACCAGAGAAGGCAAGAAAATGTTTGACAAAGGCCGTGAAAGCCTTGATCAGGCAGAAAAATTAGGTTTGGGAAGCCAAACGTATTCGTTAGTGACTTTATCAAACAACTAAAGACTGAACGAAGCACCAGCGAATGATCGACAAATCAGAGCATAACGACTCTGATTTTTTTTGTAGAAAATCAAAGAAATAATTGAAAGATGAAAAGTTCTCCCTAAATAAAAGTAATCAAATATTAATAAGATGTCTTATAATATTCCGGCAGCTTTTGCGAATAGCGCTTCGCAACTGCTCTCACTCACTATAGTGCCTTATGTTCGAAAGATTGCTCAACAGGGGGTCCAAGATGCTCTGATAAATGATCAGTATCTGCGTCGCGGATTGACGACGTATCAAGGTAAGTTGACACTGGCAGAAACTGCTCGAAAATACCATATGACCTTCGTTGAACCTTTGGATGCGTTATCGTCATAACCAAAGATTCCGGTGATAAGAAAGCCTTTACCTGTCGTGTTGACCGGATGTGTTGGGTACATCTAAATGACACGACATGAGGAGGAGTGTAATGGTTGATTTTTTTCAAGAGGTAGAAGACCTGACTAAAAATCTGGTAGGGATCCCAAGTGTCAATACGGCACCGGGGCAAGAGACGGCAATTGCCGGGTATATCCATCAATACTACGCTGAGTTGGAATATTTCAAAAACTACCCTGAGCGAAACATTCTGCAACCAACGACAGGTGATCTGCTTGAACGGCATAACGCCATCAGCTACATAAAAGGAACGAAACAAGGCGGAAGTGATCAGACGATCATCTTATTGGGTCACATCGACACTGTTGGAATCGAAGATTTTCGGGATTTTTCCGACTATGCCACCAAACCGGATCAACTGCCGGCTATTCTGAAGGAACATTTTTCACTCTCACAAGAAGTCCTGGACGATATCGAATCGGGACGTTACATGTTCGGCCGGGGAGCACTCGATATGAAAGCCGGGGTCGCCGGTCATATGGTTCTGATGAAACACTTCAGCCGGCATCCGGAACAGCTCTGCGGTAATCTGATAGCGATCCATGAATGTGACGAAGAATCAGGCTCCAAAGGTATCCTGTCGGCATTGGATCTATTGGTCGAACTGAGCGAGCGGGAAGGCTTTGATTATATTGCGGCCATCAATGCTGATTACTCGACCAATCACACACCGGATGATCAGAACGTTTATGTCTATCATGGCAGTATCGGCAAGCTTCTACCGACCATCAGTGTATTCGGGAAAGAAGCTCATGTCGGGCAATCCTTTGCGGCATTTGACCCCAACCTGCTCATCGCTATGGTGACAAGACAAGTCAGTCTCAACCCGATCATGAGTGATCAGGCCAAGGGGGAGACCACTCTACCACCGATCTCTCTCAAGCAAGCTGATCAAAAGGAAAAATATACCGTTCAGACAGCACTGAATGCACTGGCTTACTATAATGTATTTTCTCATGGACGAACACCCTCAGAGGTACTCGATCTATTTCGAGACCAGGTGATCATAGCTTATGATGAGACCATCGAACTTTTGCAACAGCGGTATGACGCTTATTGTCAGATGGCGGGGATCGAACAATCTCAACTACCATGGAAAACAAGAGTTTATACCTGGGAGGAATTGGCGGAGGAACTGACAGAACAATCGTCCGAGTTCCCGAAAGAACTGGAAAAGTTTAAGCATGACTTACACGAAAAAGACCGAGCCATGGACATGCGAATGTTCAGTCACGAGGTGGTCAAGTTTGCCTGGAAAAAACGTGCTGATACATCCCCGGGACTGGTGATCCATTTCGGGGGAATATATAATGCCCGGGTCGAGACCATGCCGGAATCAGACAATGATAAACGGTTGCTTGACAGTGTGGCCCAGGCGATCGAATCGATCCAGCCCCAGGCCAAGCGGTCGATCAAGACCCGCCTGTTCTATCCTTATATTTCAGATGCCAGCTTTCTGGCCGTCAGTGATGATGTGGCTTCACTCAAGCGACTGGAACTCAATATGCCTTCCTATGGGACCAAATATATCCATGAATTAGACAAGATCTTACAAATAGATGTTCCGATCGTAAACATCGGCACCTTTGGAAAAGACGGTCATATGTTGACCGAACGGGTCGACAAGTGGCACAGTTTTCAAAATGTACCTAACATCAGTTATCAGACAATTCTGAAGTTACTTGATTGATACGGCTCGACCGACAACCGGTTCTGGGAACAAAATAATAGCCTTCCATTTCAAGATGGAAGGCTATTATTACATAGGTTAATTTCAGGCGAACAAGACTGATTGTTGAGAACATAATACGACTAAATCATACTTTGGCTGACAGATCTTTATATCAGTCCCAAAATTTTTCTCGCTTCGTCTGCAGTGGCAATTTCCCGACCTGTGGCTTTGGCAATCTGGACCACTCGCTCTACCAACATCGCGTTCGAAGCCGGAATACCGGGGG
>JAAZLX010000153.1 GCA_012799095.1 Tissierellia bacterium | reverse complement strand
CCACCGCCTTCAATAAAGGTGATGAAGTCATCATCATGCGAAACTCGCATATTTCAGTCTATGACGGGGTGTTTTTACTTGGGATCAAGCCGGTGTATATTTATCCCGATGAAAATATGCTGGAACGGCTCAAGGCACTGGTCAACGATAATACCAAAGGCGTTGTCCTTACCACACCGAGTTTTTATGGTGAGGTGATCGAAGACGATGTATTTGAGTTTTTAGTTGAGACTGGCATTACGATCGTGGTCGATGAGAGCCACGGTTCCCATCTCAAGCTGATCGATGATGAGCTCAGTGCCATGCGATTTGCCGACATCGTGGTCCACTCATTCCATAAGACACTGCCCAGCATGACGCAAACAGCCATCATGCATCTGTGCACCAATAAGTTCACTGCCAGCTTTGCCCAGAAGAACCTCAAACTGTTTATGAGCACATCGCCCAATTATGTCTTGATGCGGTCGCTCGATATAGCAATGGATATTTACCTCAGCCAGGGCTGGGAACTGATGCAGGATCTCTTGGCCATGTGTGCTGATTTCAAGCAGAAGTTGGAAGATGAAACCGATTTCTACATCGTTTATAAAGATGGGAAGCAAGACAAGACACGGTTACTGATCCGTCATAAAGACAGTGTAGATTACAATTCGATCGATCAGCAGTTGCGCTTCATGGGGGTTCAGACGGAATTTTCATCCCAATTGGGGCTGTTGCTGATGCCCAGTATCATGACGATCCAGGAAGACTTTGACCGTCTGCTGGATGCGCTGAAAAAAGTGACGCTTCATAAGGTCGATCAGGTCTTTTATAAGATCTTCCGTCTGGAGCAGGCGATCCCGATCCGGGAAGCCTTCCTGCAACAGGACTATCCCCTCAGCTATCAGGATGCGGTCGGACATATCGTGACCGAATACATTATTCCTTATCCGCCGGGAAGCCCTGTTATTGTACCGGGAGAAATTATGAGTCAGGAATTGGCCGACTACCTGGATAACTTCGAAGGCAATATTGTCGGACTGGAACACGAAGGCTATGTCAATGTGTTGGATAAAGAAGAATAGTCAGTCATACCTGTCGGTCACGGCAGGTTTTTTTATGGTGAATTTGCGTATCATGTAAACAGACTGAATTTTAAGGAGTATCTGATGCCTCTACTTGATAAAGTAATTGATTTTCGACATGAACTCCATGCCAATCCCGAGCCATCGATGCGGGAAACAGAAACCAGGGTCCGGATCAAACAGTTTCTCCAGGAAAACACCACCAACCTAAAGATCGTGGAAAAAGATCGCTGGCTGTATGCTTTGCATGATGAGGGATCAGAAGAAACGTATCTCTTTCGAGCTGACTTTGATGCGATCTTAAACGAGGACGGCAGCAGTTACCACGGTTGCGGCCATGACGGACATACAGCTATTCTTGCCGGTCTGGCGGCAACACTAGATGGCGAAACCCTGGGACGAAATATTGTCTTTTTATTTCAACATGCCGAAGAAACGGGCGAGGGAGCGATCGAAACGGTCAGTGTGATCGAAGAAACCGGGGTCGATAAAGCCTTTGCCCTACATGGCTTTTCCGGCATTCCGTTAGGCGAACTCAGATTTCGCCCCGGCATCAACTTCTGCGCCTCGACCGGATTCAAGGTCAAGTTGAAGGGAGTTCAGAGCCATGCCTCCCAGCCGGAAAAAGGCATCAACCCGGCCTATCTCATGTCAGAGTTGACCCTGCTGTTGCAACCGCTGTCGGAATACAACGGCTTTGAACCGATCAAATGGCATGACCGGCAGTTTGAGAACCTTGTCATGACAACAGTCGTCTATCAGAGACTGGGTGAGAAGGCATTTGGAGTATCTCCGTCTACGGCTGAGCTGGGATTGACGCTTCGGGCTTACTATGAAAAAGACATCGATCAACTGATCGAATCGATCGCAAACTTCGTGGAAACAGAAAGTAGCAAGCGAAACATCCAGTGCGATTTTGAGCAGCTGGAGCGTTTCCCGGAAACAAAAAGCGACCACGACTTAACGGAAGCCATCCAACCCTTACTGGATGAATGGGGCTTTCAATGGGCAATCGAGCAACAGGCTTATCGGGGCTCCGAAGATTTCGGTCATCTGGCCAATCTTGTCCCCTCGGTCTATTTCAGCCTTGGTTTGGGAGAGGATCATCCACCCGGCCACAGTACAGAATTTGAATTTGTCGATGAGGCGATCCAATACGGTATCCGACTGTTTGAGCAGATAGCCCGTCACGGGGTCGATGCAAATTAGAATCAACACAAGCAGAGCGCTGCCGGAAATGGCAGCGCTCGTTGTATCATGATTCTATTCACAGAACACTAGTCGGCCTGATATAATAGTTCGCCGTCGACAAAGGTTTTCAATACCCTGGTTTCCAGGATCTCCTCGGGAGTAATATCAAATATATTCCGGTCCAGCAGGACCATATCTGCCTGATAACCCGGCTTCAGTCGTCCTTTTTGGTTTTCCTTACCTTCAGCATAAGCACTTCCCAGAGTATAGCCGTCGATCGCTTCTTCAATGGTCAGTTGTTGTTCAGGGAAGTAGCTGTCGAATTCACCTTTGGGGTTTCTTCGCTTTAACGCAGTGTAGAGGTTCATAAAGGGATTGAGGTCCTCGACCGGTGAATCTGTCCCAATGGCAATCGGTATACCAAGTTGCAGCATCGTCTTCCAGGCGTAAGATGTGGCCTGGGTCTCCGGTGACAGAGCTTCTTGCAAAGGACCGACATCGACCCGGAGAAAGATGGGTTGAATGATCGCCGTAACGCCGGCTTCCGCCATTTTTTCCAAGGTGTCGGCATGGGTGATTTGACAGTGGACCAATGCCCAGCGGTCGTCTTTCGAATGAGGTTGATAGACCTCCAGCATCTCTTCGATTGCCTTGTCACCGATGCAGTGGGTGTAAACCTGAAAGCCATGTTTTCTTGCCATATCGACAAAGCCTTTGGCTTTAGCGATCGGTAAGACATCAAGACCGGTGTTTCCCGGTGAATCAAGAAAGGCTTCAGACACCAGAGCGCTGCGTCCGCCCAAGGTACCGTCTTTAAACAATTTCAAAGGTCCCCAGGTCATTTTCGCCGGCAGCTCTTCTTGATATGTCGAATGGATGAATTTCTCGAAATCCTGCGGCGTATCAAAGCACAGCTGGTGATTTGTCTTAATGGTCGGTGTGTCACCGGTATACAGATCACGATAGATTTTCAAGGTGTCTTCTAACGGCCGGACCATACCGATGTCGTTTGTCTGGACGGTGGTGATGCCGTTGGACAACGCGTAATTCATCGTCTCGCTCATCGATTGAAACAAATCTTCACTTGTCATCGTTGGTTGAAGATGATCGACCAATTCACGGGCATTCTCAAAGAAACGGCCGTTAGGACCGTTATCATCTATTTCAAACAATCCTCCATCGATCTGAGGTGTATCCTTCGTCACACCGGCCATCTCGAGAGCTTTGGTATTGCAGACCAATGTATGAGCGCAGGCACTGGTCAACATAACCGGAATTTCGGTTGAGATTTTATCCAGATCGTATCGGTGCAGGTTGCGCTTTTCCCCCTGTGAAAATTCAGCCGGGTTCCAGCCCATCCCGACCAGAGCGGTCAAACCGGGACGCTGCTGAATAAATTCGCGACCTTTGGCGATGATTTCATCAATGCTCTGGCTGTCGAGCAGTTGGAGTTTCTGACCGTTTTCTGTCACCATCAAGAGGTGGCTGTGAGAATCATTAAAACCGGGAATCAGCGTATGTCCCTGGCAGTCGATCGTTTCATCTGGAGCGAGAGCTTCTATCTCCTGATCGGTACCGACAGCACGAATCAAACCATCCTCTACCAGAAGGGCTTCAGCAAACCGGCCCGGATCCAGGTAGATATTGGCGTGGGTGAGTGCATATTTCATAGGAACTCCTTTCGTGGGACGATGTATATATTGTTCGAATACAGATGTATGTGTAACTTACACAAGCATGTTTATATAATTATAACATGAATATAACAATCACTCAGGCTACCAGCCGGGTCTTTATTTCATTGTCTTTACAGGGTATAATAAGATTAATTCAATAGAAAGAGGGATTACTATGGGCAAAGCCCTGAAAGAATGGCTAAGAGCTTTGATCGGGGCACTGGCCATATTGTTCATCATCAATCTGTTTGTCTCAACAACTACTGTTGTGAATACATCGATGGTACCGACACTTCTGGAAAAAGACATGCTGCTCTTGTCAAAGGTTTCGCCGATCCAGCGGGGAGATATTGTAACTTTCCATTCGGATTTGATAATTACTGAATCGGACAGACAGGGACTTGACCCGCTCAAGAGGTTATTTGTCCGGGTCGGCCAGCCGAAGATCCTGATCAAACGGGTGATCGGTCTGCCGGGAGAACAAGTTGATATTCAAGACGGCAAAGTATATATCGATGGCCATCTGCTGGATGAATCGATTTATCTCGATGTGGAGACGATGGGAGACCTACATCTTGATCGCATCCCGGATGATCAATTCTTCCTGATGGGAGATAACCGGGCCTTCAGTATGGATTCACGATCGAGCTCGGTCGGCCTGGTCGAAAAAAAAGATATCACCGGTAAAGCTGTGTTACGCTATTTCCCGCTATCGCGTCTGTCATTTTTTAAGGAGGTCTATCCATGAAACTGTTAATCATCATCGTTCAAGACGACGATGTTCAAGCGGTACAGCACCGCTTGCTCGAAGAAAAGATCGGCGTCACCAAACTGTCCAGTTCGGGTGGTTTTCTTAAGCGCGGCAATACCACACTTTTAGTCGGTGCAGAAGATGATCAAGTCGACCTGGTCAAGAGGATCATTAAGGAAAAATGTGAGAGCCGGATCGAAATGATGCCCTCGATCCCTGTCATTGCCCAGGGTATCATCACTGCCAGCGAACCTCTCGAAGTCAAAGTCGGTGGGGCAATCTACTTCCAAATTGACGTCGAGGAGTTTAAGAAATTCTGATGCATTCCTTTTTTGGACACCACCAGCGCTGGGAGCAGATCAGTCGCCTGATTGAACAGGGCGAGTTGTCCCATGCGCTGCTTTTTTATGGTCCTGACGGCATTGGTAAAAAAATATTTGCCCTGGAGATGGCCGAGACTATTTTATGTCAGGACGAGCGTTGTATTCATCAAATGCGCAACGGAACCTTTCCCGACTTCCTGTTGATCGAAGACGACAAGATGATCCGGGTCGATGCGATTGCCTCAGTGCAACGCTTTTTAACTGAGCGCCCGGTGTTTGGGGATAAAAAAGTGGTGATCGTGGATAATGCCCACTTGATGAATATCCAGGCGCAAAACAAATTTTTAAAGACCCTGGAAGAACCTCCCAGTTTCAGCCATATCATTCTGATAACATCACAGATCCACCAGTTGGTGGACACGATCCGGTCACGCACCATGGCGGTGCCGTTTGAACCATTGTCATCCGATTTGATATATAATAATCTTCCCAAAACAGCCAGCGAACAGGACCGGCGCATTGCGACCGATTTTTCCCTCGGTTCTTTTGGGAAAGCGCTTGAGATCCTGGAAGACCCCGAACGCAAGCGGATCTTTTTTCTGCCTCCCGAAATTTTTCGTGCTATGATAGAATATGACTATGTCAAACTGCTGCAATTGACCAAATCGTTGGAAAAACAGCAATACCCATTACTGCTCGATCATATGGCCATCTGGCTGAGAGATTTATCTTTGATCCGAACGGATCACAACAGCCGACAAGTGCTGTATCAGGAGTTTCGCGACTTGCTGATCCGCCAGTCCCAAACCATCATGTCGTTCCACATTGCTCCACTGATGGAAAGGGTCGAGACGGCCAGAGAGCAGATAGAATATAATGTCAATCCTGAGATAGTGACCTATGCCATGCTCATGGATATGCAAGAGGAGATACACCGGTGAAATCCGTTATTGGCGTCCGCTTTAAACAGGCGGGCAAAATATATTACTTTGACCCGTTGGGGTTGGATATAAACAAAAATGACAATGTGATTGTCGAAACGGCCAGAGGCTATGAATACGGCCTGGTGGTCGGAGAAAAGAAAACGATCATCGACGATGATCTGAAGCACCCATTGAAGCCTGTTATCCGGGTAGCGACACCGGATGATGCGTTAACGTATCGTGAAAACCTGCTCAAAGAGGACAATGCTTATCAGATAGGCAAGGAAAAGATTGCCGAACATAAACTCGACATGAAGCTACTTCGAGTGGAATATACCTTTGACTCAAGCAAGGTGATCTTCTATTTCACAGCAGAGGGCAGGGTCGATTTTCGTGAGCTGGTAAAAGACCTGGCGGGAATTTTCCGGACCCGGATCGAATTGCGTCAGATCGGAGTGCGTGATGAGGCCAAAATGCTGTCGGGCGTTGCCTCATGCGGCAGGGAATTATGTTGTGCCTCCTGGTTGGGAGACTTCCAGCCGGTATCGATCAAGATGGCCAAGGATCAGAATCTGTCGCTGAACCCGACTAAAATAAGCGGAGTGTGCGGCCGTCTGATGTGTTGCTTAAATTATGAAGAAGAAGTCTATCGGATCCTGAAAAAAGAGATGCCTCGACAGGGCGAACGGATCATGTATAAAAATAAGCCGGCAGTGGTGGTTGATATCAGTTTACTTAAAGAACAGGTCAAACTCCGGATTGACGGTCAGGACGATGTGTCTGAACTCGTATGGGTGACCAATGCAGAGCTCAGAGAACCTACGCCGGAACCCGAACCACCCAAGTCCACCCCCCGCCCGAAACGGCGACGGCGCTCGCGTAAGAAGTCCAAATAATTACCGCGCCGATGATCGACGCGTTATTATTTAAATAAATGAGGAGGCTATTATGAATAATACAAGAAAAATCACCCTGGCAGGTTTGTTCCTGGCTCTGGCGATGGTGTTTCAGTTACTGGGAAGAAGCTATCCCGACGTCAGCCGCAACCTGGTTGGCCCACTGATCAATATGCTTTTACTGCTCTGTGTCTGGTACAGCGGTCTCCGTTTTGGTCTCATCCTTTCGATTATGACGCCGGTGACGGCACTTATCCTGGGACAACTCAATCCGGTGATGGCACCGTTTATTCCTTTTATTGCTTTGGGTAATATCGTTTTTGTTTTGGTGTTTCATCTTCTGAGAAAACACTTCGCCTCCCGCATCATCGGTATCGTGATCGGGGCAGTGGCCAAATATCTCTTTTTATCGTTCAGTGTCAAATTGTTTGCCCCCTATCTGGGTATTCCGGCACCGGTCCAGGCCAATATGGCCATCGCTTTTGGTACCGTTCAATTGATAGCCGCTCTGATAGGAGGGGCCCTGGCTTTGGTCGTGATCGAATTGCTCGATCAGCGGGTGAAGCATTGATCCACGAGGACGAACAGCTGGATGACCTGTGGCGTGGTGAATTGAAGATCCTGCAAAAGAAGACCGGGTTTAAATACGGCATCGATGCCGTTGTATTAGCTCAGTTTGTCAAGCTGAAATCGAAACAACAGGTGCTTGATATCGGCACGGGAAGCGGCATCATACCGATCCTTTTGGCCGGTAAATATCCCGACAATCATATCACAGCGCTTGAGATACAGGCGGCATATGCTGAGATGGCACAGCGGTCGGTCGAGTTGAATCAGTTGGAACATGTCAAGGTGGTCGAGGGCGATGCCAAACGACTGGTACAGGACTTTGGCAAGGAAAGCTTTGATGTGGTGGTCAGCAATCCACCTTATTACAATAAATCGATCCGGTCTCAGCGGCCCGACAAAGCGATCGCCCGAAGTGAGATCCTGATCACCTTACCGCAATTGATCGAACAAGCAGCCGGTGTCTTAAAACCCCGGGGCAGTCTGTACCTGATTTATCATCCCGGTCGCCTGACTGATTTGATGAGTCAACTCCACAAACATCAGCTCGAACTGAAAGCGATCCGATTTATCCATCCGGCAGCAGACAAAGAAGCCAACATGGTTCTTTTGCGTGCGACCAAAGGTGGCGGCAAAGAAGCCCGGACACTGCCTCCTCTTTTCGTGTATCAAAACGGCGATTATACTCAGGAGATCTATGACATCTACAACGATGTCCAGATAGAGAAGGAGCGGCCGTGAAACTGTCGATATGTCCGACCCCGATAGGCAACTTGAGAGACATCACCCTGCGGGTACTGGACACACTAAATGAAGCTGATGTGATAGCAGCGGAAGACAGCCGCCACACCAGAAAACTATTGACCCACTATGACATAAAAACCCGGTTGATCCGGTATGATGATCATCATTCCCAGGCCGGGCTTGAAACAGTCATGGATCTGCTGCGCTCGGGAAAACACGTCGCGTTGGTAAGTGATGCCGGCATGCCCGTGATCTCAGATCCCGGTATCCCTTTGATCCGACAGTGTCTGGAAGAGGGGATCGAAGTTGATGTATTACCTGGTGCGACAGCTTTTGTCAATGCATTGGTACTGTCTGGTCTCGCGGCTGACAGCTTCACCTTCTACGGCTTTTTGCCCAGAAAGCAATCAGAGCTGCGGCGAAAACTGGCTGAGATCAAACCGCGAAAAGAAGTCTTTATCATCTACGAGGCACCTCACCGGATCGTCAAAACACTGACTGAATTGAAAGCCTTACTGGGTAACCGTCAAGTCGTGCTGGCTCGGGAACTGACCAAGATGCACGAGGAAGTGCTACGAATGGACATCGCGAGCCTCATGGAAGAACTGACTCTCCATCCGAGAAAGGGTGAGATGGTATTGTTGGTATCCGGTGCTCCCGAGGAAGAGATCAGCACTACGATCGAACAGGAGCTGATCAGCCTGCTTGAACTGGGAATGTCGAAAAATGATGCCATCAAGGCTGTGGCTCAATCGCGTCATGTTGCCAAGCGGGAAGTCTACCAGGTAGCCATGAAACTGAAATAGCAACAAGTGAGCTGGGCATATGCTCAGCCTATTTTTTAGAAACCATTGCAACACGACTCTTTCGAAAAAACAATTCAACGTATATGCCCGATGTGTGTTATACTTACACAGTTGTACAACAAAAAGAAAGTAAGGAAATGAATGAAATTTAGTGAATTGACAGACAACGCCGCCATATTAAAGGCGGTGACCGATAAAGGCTATACTGAGCCAACCGAAATCCAGGCCCGTGTGATACCGATCATTCGAACCGGCAGGGATCTGATCGGACAGTCTCAGACCGGAACCGGGAAAACAGCAGCCTTTGCCATACCAACGATCGAGAAGATCGATCCGGAGCTAAAAAAACCTCAGGTGTTGATCTTGTGCCCCACCAGAGAACTGGCCGTCCAAGTGGCCGGTGAGTATCAGGAACTGGCACAACATACACCGATCACTGCACTGGCTGTCTATGGCGGTGATCCGATCCAACGCCAGATCGGGCTGTTGAAACGAGGGCCTCAAGTCGTCGTCGGCACCCCGGGACGGATGATGGACCACCTTCGAAGAAAAACCATCCGATTTGACTATTTGCACACCATCATCCTGGATGAGGCTGATGAAATGCTCAACATGGGCTTTCGGGAAGACATTGAAACCATTTTACAGGATGTTTCAACTGAAACTCAAAGACTCCTGTTCTCGGCTACGATGCCGAAGGCTATCCGTGATATCACCCATAAATTCCTGGTCGATCCGGAAAATGTCCAGATCGAACCGGACAGCATTACAACCGATACGGTCAAACAACAATATGTTGCAGTCCAGAAACGATACAAGAAAGATGTATTGTATCGACTGCTCGATGCCAAACAACCCAAACGATGCCTGATTTTCTGCAATACCAAAAAGATGGTCGATGATATCATCGTCGGATTGCAGGATCTGGGGTATATCGCGGAACGGATCCATGGTGATATGAAGCAGGAAATGCGGATTGCCACCCTGCGTCAATTTAATCGGGGATCGATCCAGATCCTGGTAGCAACTGACGTCGCCGCCAGAGGACT
>JAAZLX010000152.1 GCA_012799095.1 Tissierellia bacterium | reverse complement strand
CCAAGTTTTTCAGTTCTTTGGCAGAATAGGCCTGAGAGTCTTCGACAAAGATCCCCCGGACTGTTTTGCCCTCAGCGATGGCATTGCGAAACACACCAAAGCCGGAGTCGCGAAAGATATCATCCAGGTTTTCGATCAACAGCTCAAACCTGGTGTCTGGCTTATCGGTGCCGTATTTCTCGACGGCATCGGCATAGCTGATCCGCTTGAGTGGAAGTTCGATCTCGATCCCCTTCATGTCACGGAAGATCCGTTGCAGCATCCGCTCATTGACCTCAAACACATCATCCTGATCGACAAAGCTCAACTCCATATCGAGCTGAGTGAATTCCGGTTGTCGGTCGGCCCGCAGGTCTTCATCGCGGAAGCATCGGGCGATCTGGAAATAACGGTCTGCCCCGCTGATCATCAGCAGCTGTTTCAAGATTTGTGGTGACTGGGGCAGAGCATAGAATTTCCCCTTGTGCAGACGCGAAGGGACCAGATAGTCACGGGCACCTTCCGGAGTCGTCTTGCCCAGGATGGGTGTCTCAAACTCGGTGAAACCCTCGTCATATAAAAATTCGCGGATCGAACGGTACAGCTTTGACCGAAGCCGGAAATTGTCCATCAATCTTTTTTTGCGCAAATCGAGATAGCGGTATTTCAACCGCATTTCTTCTTTGGCCTGATCGTCATCGCTGATGTGGATCGGCGGTGTCAGGGAGGTGGAATGGATCTGAAGCTCCCGGACCATCAGTTCGATGTCGCCTGAAGCCAGTTTGGGGTTGGAACTCTCACGTCGGATGACTTCACCCTTGGCACTCAAACAGTACTCACGGCCTAACGAAGACGCTTGTTGATACAGCTCAGGACTGGTCTCTTGATCGATCACCAGTTGGGCGATGCCCATACGGTCGCGCAGGTCGATAAACAGCCGGCCCGGCATCCGTCGTATCGTCTGGACCCAGCCGGCCAGGCTGACGACTTGACCAATATGACTTTCACGTAAGTCGCCGGCAAATGCGGTCGGTTTTAGTAATGCCATTTATTCCTCCACCCGGTGCAGAAATTCTGCCACCGTCATTAATTGTTGGGTTGAACTGCTCAGATCTCGAACAGCGATTTTGTTTTGGGCCAGCTCATCTTCGCCTACGATCACAGCGTAGCGGGCGTTCATCCGATCAGCCTGTTTCATGGCGGCTTTCATCGAGCGCTGATTGACTTCCAGCTCGACTGTCTGACCTGCCCGGCGCAGTTTGGCCAGTAAATCGACCAGGATCAGCTTGGCAGTCTCTCCGAAGCCGATCAGGTAGCTTCCCTGACGCTCCGGCGTTTCGGCTGTCGGACGGTATAGATCAGCCGCCATCAGCAGACGGTCCATCCCCATGCCGAAGCCGACACCGGGGATATCCGGTCCGCCCAGGTTTTGCACCAGACCATCATATCGTCCTCCGCCACAGATGCTGCTCTGGGCACCCAGTTTGTCATGCTTGATCTCAAAAGCGGTCTTGACATAATAATCGAGTCCCCGGACGATGTTCGGATCGATCTCATACGCCACGCCGAGACCATCGAGGTAGTGCTGCAGCGACCGGAAGTGCTGATCACACTCCTCACACAGATAGTCGATCATGACGGGGTGTCCTTTGATCCGCTGCTGATCAGCCGGGACTTTACAATCGATGATGCGAAGAGGATTTTTTTCAAACCGTGACTGACAATCACCACACAGGTGTTCGACCTTGTCAGCCAAAAATGTCCTGAGTGCGTCATGGAATTTCGGACGACAGACCGGACAGCCGACCGAATTGATCAAGGTGTCGATTTGCGGCACACCGCTTTGCAGGATCACATCGACCGCCAGAGCGATGATCTCGGCATCACAAAAAGCGTCGTCGGATCCCAGGGTCTCGACTCCGAACTGCGTAAATTCACGAAACCGACCGGCCTGAGGTCGTTCGTTTCTGAAATTGGAACCCATATAGCTCAGTTTCATCGGCATAGCCCGGGCATACAGTTTGTTTTCAATAAAACTGCGCATGACCGAGGCCGTTCCTTCCGGCCGCAGGGTCAAGCCTTCTTTTCGCAGGTCATATTCTCCCGCTTTGTACTTTTCCAGGTTGGCGGCACTGATGACGCGAAACATTTCCTTGGTCACAATGTCTGTTGTCTCACCCACCCCGCGCTCAAACAGCTCGGTCTTTTCAAACATTGGATAGCGTATTTCCCGGAAACCGTACAGTTGGGACAGATGAATAAACCGGTCCTCCAGCTGACGGATATGTTCGACCTCTTCCGGTAAGAAGTCCCGCATCCCTTTCGGTTTTTGAATCATGATTCCTCCATTTAAAAAAAGGAATTCTCCGAATCTAGGGACGAGCTGCTTGGCCCGCGTTGCCACCCTAGTTGGAAAAATCCCACTTGATTTCATATGTCTTATTGAGATGTCTTCCTTCGGTTCATCCATCCGTTCACACCACCCACGGACTCGCTGATTTCATCCCCGAAATACTCTTTCTCTGACGAAGTATTTGATTGGGTCCATTTTATGCCAGTTTGGTCCATTCGTCAAGCAGACAGCCCATCCTGATAGATCGTCAAACAAAACGGATCAGCCTCTCTCCCGATTTCACCGCTTTGATATCCCGGATTTATTATTCCTGACAGATCTTGTTAGCCCAATGAGGAAAGGTCTAGCGGCGGTTTTTACCGACCAACATCCGATAGATCAGATAGCCGATGACCAGTCCAATAAAATTGAACAGGACATCACTGACATCGACTACCCGGGAGTAGTCGAATGTAGTATAGAGAAGGATCAACTGACTGACTTCGATCACCACCGGTATCAACAAGCCAAACATCAACGTCCTGGGCCATGAGTGTCGGGTGACGAAAGGATAAAGCAATCCAAAGGGTAGCGTTAATAATACATTTAGGATGGCATCGCGCCAGACAAAGTATTGAAACAATGTCAGTTCGATGTGATTGTCCTTACCGGCCAGACCCCATTCCCAGACGAGATTGATTGGAAACAGAGTTTGGGACACGACTCCGGCCAAATAGGTAAAAAACACTGCCCGGAAGATCAGTTGCCGGACAGGTTGTTGCCGGTGGCGCCACAAGTAGATCGGAAACAAGATCAGTGCCAGTAGAAAAAACTCTGTCTGATCAAAAACCATCATCGATCGGCTTGCTCACGATAGATCTGGATCAAACGCAGGATCACTTCAACCGCTTTTTCCATCGAGGCTATCGGGATAAACTCAAATCTACCGTGATAGTTTTCTCCCCCACTGAAAATATTCGGACACGGCAGACCCATGAACGAGAGTCTGGCTCCATCAGTTCCACCGCGGATCGCTTTGACCAGTGGGTCGACACCGCAATCGAGCATGGCCTGACGGGCATGGTCGATCATATGCATGACCGGCTTGATCTGTTCTTTCATGTTCTGATACTGATCCCGTAGCGTCAGTTCGAACCGACCATCGTATTCTTGATTGAAATCTTCCGTCAGATCCTTCAGGAATTGCTTTTTAGCGGCAAATTCATCACTGTCATGATCACGGATGATCATTTTCAGTTTGGCTTCCTCTACCGTACCCTCAAAACCCATCAGCAGGTAGAAGCCCTGATAACCTTCGGTTTTTTCCGGTACCTGGTCTTTCGGCAGGGCGTCGGCCCATTCCATCGCCAGGCTGATCGCGTTGATCATTTTATCCTTGGCGGTCCCGGGGTGGACATTTCTCCCCTTGACCATCAGGACAGCTTCCGCAGCATTGAAATTTTCGTATTCCAGCTCACCGAGTGGTCCGCCGTCGATGGTGTAGGCCAATTCGGCGCCGAATTTCTCGACATCAAAAAAATCTGCCCCCCGACCGACTTCTTCATCCGGCGTAAATGCGATCGAGATGTCTCCGTGTTCGATTTCCGGGTGTTGCACCAGGTACTCGACCGCTGTCATGATTTCGGCGATCCCGGCTTTGTTGTCGGCCCCGAGCAGGGTCGTTCCGTCACTATGGATCAGCTCCTGATCGACATATTGGCCCAGATTGGGAAAATCAGCCAATGGCATGACAATGTCTTCTTGTTCGTTCAACACCAGATCACCGCCTTTATATCGGGTGATCTTGGGTTGGACACCCTTGCCGGAAAAATCCGGTGAGGTATCGACATGGGCCAAGAAACCCAGTTTGGTGATCGGTTTGTCGGTGTTGGCCGGCAGTTTGGCCATCAGATAGCCTTTATCATCCAATGACACTTCCAGGCCCACATCCTTGACCTCCTGTTCCAGCAGGCGCAGCAGATCCCACTGACCCGGCGTAGTTGGAACGGTGTTTGAATCCGGATCCGATCTGGTATCTATTTTAGTATAGCGTAAAAACTTATCTATCACGTTTGACATTCAATTGCCCCTTTCCAAAATCGCTTTTTTCATTATACCACAGGAGGTATTGTGTCACCGTTAGAACAACAATCAATTCTCCAACTGGCGATGGCCACCGGCGAGCTGCTGCTCACCTCGGGGGCAGAAACCTACCGGGTGGAAGAAACTATCAATCGAATGTGTCATTCCAGAGGCGTTCAAAGCGAGTGCTTTGTCACCCCGACTGTCATCATGCTGACCGGCACGGTAGATCAGCAACCGCTAACCGTGATCAAACGCGTCCAGCCTCATGCCATTGACCTGCATCAAATCGATGAAGCCAATCGCTTTGCCCGAGATTTTTCAAGTCAACAAATGTCATTGGAACAGGCAAAACACGAATTGGAATCGGTTCGTCAGTCTGTCCGGTATCCTCTACCGATCAGCTTGCTGGGCGGTGGTCTGACCGTAGCCGGTTTTTCCGTTTTATTTGGTGCTCCATGGTCTCAATTTCCGTTTGGTTTTGTTATCGGTCTTAGCCTACAATTGTTTATGGTAAAGATCATGCCGCTGCGCCTGAACTTTTTTCTACGCAACATCATAGCGTCGTTTGTTATCACCCTGCTCGTCCACATGGTCGACCGGTTGGTGTCTTTAGCGATTGATCCGATGATAATCGGTGCGATCATGCCGCTTGTTCCCGGCGTCGCGATCACCAACAGTGTTCGTGACACGTTGAGTGGTGATTATCTGGCCGGTCTGACACGGGCCAGTGAAGCTGTCTTTACTGCCCTGGGAATTGCTTTTGGCGTCGGAGTCGGGCTGGCTGTGATAACAGGATTGGGGGGGTTATGGTGACTGCATTTGTCAGTGGATTTATCAGTTCGATCGGACTGTCTATCCTGTTTAATATCCGGCGTAAACACATGGTGTGGGCGGCAGTCGGAGGCGGCATGGCTACACTGACCTACCGGCTGCTGTTGG